>CAYXHO010000037.1:0-8552 GCA_964465215.1 uncultured Candidatus Saccharibacteria bacterium
AGTCAGCATAGCCACTATCCGAAATGAGACTAAACGACACCCGAGAATCAAGAAACTGATTGGTTAGCGCCGTCATGGTTTGTTGTGATGTCGTAGTGGTTATACCAAACTTTATGGCACCTTTTTCAACGCTTAGCGGAATAACACGGAGTTTGTAGAGCTCAGCTACTGGGAGGAGGTCTGTAAAGAGCTGTTTGGGTTCTGTACCTGAAGTATCTGTGTAACTAAGGCCCAACAAATTAGCCCGACGGGCGGTCATTTGCTCATTAGTAGCACGAACATCTTGGGACATATACCTACTAGTATATAGACTTAAGCGCTATTCCTAAAGTATTTAGCTATGGTAATCTACGCAGGTGAAGCAATTACTGCAACCGGAAATCATTCTCATAGTCCATGATATACGTAGTATCCATAATGTCGGATCGCTTCTGCGTACCGCTGAGGGCTTGGGTGTAAAAAAAGTTTACCTGACAGGGTATACGCCTCATCCCGCATATGACGGTGATCTTCGTTTGCCCCATGTGGCACAACGACAAACCCAGCATATCAATAAAACTGCGCTTGGATCGATAGTTTCTCAACCATGGGAGTTTTGTCATGACATTTATGAAGTAATCCGGGAAATTCGAGGTGCACAGTTTACACTCGTTGGCCTTGAGCAGTCACCCAAATCAATTCTGATGCCAGAATTTCATCCTCCTCAAAAAATAGCCTTACTGTTGGGGCGTGAAGTCGAAGGGCTTGACGCTGCGCTACAGGCTGAATGTGACCAGCTCGTTGAAATACCGATGTATGGGGAAAAAGAATCTTTCAATGTCGTGCAAGCAGCTGCCATGGCCCTGTACCACTGTCGTTGTAGATAAGGACAGTTACTAAAGAACGTTTGCTACGCTGCGGGTCAAGAAGTACAGTGCTAGGGCTAACAAAATAATAAGTGCGTCGATATACTTATGGGTTAACACGTAGCGCTCACCTTTTACGAGTGCCCTATGAGCAGCAACGCTATGTTTAACGATGAGATATCCAATCCCGAGTAGTACGGCGAAGACCAAGAATGCAGTTATCCAGGCAGCATAGTTATCGGTTAAGGTTTGTAGGCGGTTAATGGCTTGCGGTTTTGCAATGGTTGATTCCTCTGAACTTCGGCTAGTTTGATTACTTACCAGTTCTGGTTTAACAATGGTAATCTTATAATCTTTCGACATATTAGTAAGATCTAACGGTGTTTCAGATTTTGCACCATCTATTTCCAGAATAATCGTGTGTGAACCAGATGAAACATTCTTAAAGACAACATTACCGTTTTTGTCAGTGTAGCCAGTTTGAGGTTCTGAATGGAGCGTCGTTTTTGTGTTAACCGACGGCTTACCCTTGCTATCAACCACATTAATGGTCACCGTGTGAGTGGTTGTAGGACTAGTTGATTGCTGAGTAGAGGTTGCTGGCGCACTGGCTGTGGCTGGTTTTGTTTGACTGGTTGTAGCTGTAGGGGTGGCACTGTTTGTTGTTGGCGCTGTATATGGCTTAGCATACATTGCAACTACAATTGTTTGTTGAGTTGCTCCAAGGTCACCACAGTTATAGCTTGCAGCATTAGCAATACCAAAACCAACTTCTGTATAGTCTGGATGCAACAGATTGTCACGATGAGATGGACTGTTGTACCAACCAGTTACAACATCGCTGCTTTCATCAAACCCACAGGCTAAGTTTTCACCAGCCTTATCATAGCTGTAGCCTGCGTTGGTTATAAATGACCAGGGAGGAGTACCGTCGGGAGTGTTATGCGCCCAATAGTTACGGGTGGCCATGTCATTTGCCTTAGCTTGAGCAGCTTGGGATAGTTTTGTGTTAATAGTTAATGCGCCCTTACTTGCAGCTGAACGTCGTGAATTAGTAGCATTTAATAAACCGTCATTACTAATGCTGGTCGCGTAGGCAAGCACCACAGGCTCGCTACCAGCTTGGCTTGTTTGGGGTGAAGGAGAAGAAGGTTTGCCGCTAAGCACAGAAAAGACCAGAAGCGAACCAGTAACCATTAGCAATAATGGCATAAAAGGATGGTACGTCTTTAAGAACTGAGGTGTTCGCTTTTGATGATGACCGTGACGTTTTTTATGACTGCTGGAACGTATTGCGGGCGACATATTACAGGTATTGTATCCTACTTAAGCTTAATATTACTAGCACCAACGACTTCTGATAGCGTTGCCATGGTAACTTCGTTATGCTGCACTTTCATAGGCAACTTAATGATTTGTTTGGCTGTATCTTCGCCGAGTACCAATACCACTTCGGTATCTCCGCTATGTGCATCTATAATGCTTTTTAAGGCCATGAGCTTTTCGGGGTTGTTTGCACTATTGAGTCGAATGAATAACCGAGTGTTACGAGCATCTGAAGCATCAGCATTCATCGCTGGAGACGCTTTTGGATTGCGGGGCTTGGTAACTTTTGGTTTTTTTGGTTTGCGCATGGTTGGAGCGTAATTAATAGCTTCTTCTGGCGTAATTTCACGAGCACTGTCTACCATAACCTGTGCTGTGCTACTTGGCTTACCTTCTCTGTCTTGTCCAGAAATTTTTCCCGTTATCACAACAACTCGGTCACGCTCCCATAATCCACTACTCTGCGAGTATGTCCCCGGAAACAAGATAAGTTCAAGTTCTCCAAATTCATCTGCAATTTTAACGAATGCCATTTTTTGGCCCTTTTTGGTCAATATTTCACGAGCCTCAAGAATGACACCGCCAATAGTAACCTGCTTACCATGCAATTCGGGCACAATTTCGTTACTGGGTACCGTTTGCTCAGAAAGCCATACCTTGTAGTCTTGCAGGGGGTGGGAAGATAAATATAATCCAAGCAATTCTCGTTCCCATTGCAGCTGTTCTCGTGTAGTTACATGGCCACCAACCGAAGCATCGAGCTTAAGTTGAGGCTTAAAGTTGTTTGTTGGCCCAATTAAATCTCCAAATAGATCAGTTTGACCGCTAGCTCGTTCTTTCTGTATGCGACTACCATAGGCAAGCAGCACATCCAGATTTTCAAGCAACATACCGCGGCTCCCATAACGGTCAAAAGCACCTGCTCGAATAAGACTCTCTAACGTCTTGCGATTGACAACTCGTACATTTACGCGCTCGAAAAAATCTTCCAAACTGGCAAATTGTTGCTCACTACGGGCTCGCAAAATTTCTTCCACTGCTGCGGTACCGACGTTTTTTATAGCCGACATTCCAAAGCGAATTTCCTTTGTCTGGGGAACAACTGCGAACTCTACAAAAGATTCATGAATATCTGGTGTTAATACCTTAATTCCCATATGATTACATTCACTAATTTCAATTGCCAGGCGATCCGTATCGTCATAATCGCTAGTCATGAGTGCAGCCATAAAACATTCTGGGAAGTGCGCTTTGAGGTATGCAGTTTGATACGCAATATAGCCATAGCAGGCTGAATGACTTTTGTTAAAGCAGTAGTCTGCAAAGGCTTCAAGTTGGGCCCAGAATTTATCGGCGAAGCTTTTAGGCACTTTACTCTTTTCGACCATTCCTTCAATAAAGGCAACCTTCATTTTTGCCATTGTTTCTCGCTGCTTTTTGCCAATTGCCTTACGCAGCGTATCAGCTTGACCTCCAGTGAATCCACACATATCCTTACTGATCTGCATGAACTGTTCTTGGTACACTAAAATACCGTACGTTTCGGAAAGTGCCGCTTTGAGACCCTCATGTTCATAGGTCACGGGTGTTAAACCATGTTTACGAGCAATAAAGTCATCAATAAATTGCATTGGTCCAGGACGATATAAGGCCACCATGGCGATAATATCGTCAAATTTAGTTGGTTTCAGCTCTCGTAAGTAGCGTTTCATCCCAGCAGATTCAAGCTGAAAGACGCCGGTTGTATCGCCACGTTGCAATAACTCAAAGGCTTTTTTGTCATCAAGCGGAATTGCGGCAATATCAATATCTTGGTTGTATACCTTTTTTATAATACGCAGGGTGTTTTTAATAATGGTTAAGTTAGATAGACCCAAAAAGTCCATCTTGAGCAGTCCAAGTTCTTCTACCGGTCCCATGGAATACTGTGTCGAGATGACACCTTTCTGGGCAAGTTCGAGCGGCGCAAACTTTACAATCTCGTCTGGAGCGATCACCACACCGGCAGCATGAATGCCGTGACTACGAATAGTTCCTTCCATTTGAACGGCAAGATCAAATATGCGTTTACTTTGCTCACTTGAAGCATACTCTGCTTTGAGATCAGGATCTTTAACCAGTGAAGTTGCTAGTGGAATGTGTCGACCTTGAACTGGTGGCGGAATCATTTTAGATAATCGATCTGCTTCAGCATACGGTACTTGCAGTACACGAGCTACATCTCGAACTGCATTACGCGCCGCCATACGGCCAAAGGTTACAATGTTTGCGACCCGGTCAGTTCCATATTTTTCAACGCAATATTGAATCACCTCGTCACGCCGCGTGTCCTGAATATCAATATCAACATCGGGCATGCTAATACGGTCGGGATTCAAGAAGCGCTCAAACAGCAGATCATATTGCATTGGATCTAGTTCGGTAATACGCATGGCATATGCAATGATCGATCCTGCTGCCGATCCTCGACCCGGACCAAAGACAATACCCTGCCCTTTGCCCCAGTTTATAAAATCAGCAACAATCAAAAAGTATCCATTGAACCCCATTTGGGCTATAACGTTGAGTTCATACTCGGCTCGTTCTTTAACTTCTTTAGGTAGTGTTTTTTTAGCCAATGGGATAGTGAGTTTTTGAGCATCAGCAATGTCAATGCCTCCATATCGCCAAGCGAGACCTTGATATACCAACCTGTGCAAATATGATTCTTCTGTTTCACCTTTAGGCACTGGGAACTTTGGAATGAGAATACTACCCAGGGTGATTTCTACCGAGCATCGATTGGCAATTACCTTAGTATTGGAAATGATTTCAGGGTGTTCTGCACCCCATCGCTCGATAATCTCATTGGGGTCAGTCACATGTAGTTCAAAGTCTTTAAGGCTCATGCGCTTTTCATCACTTAAAAATGATCCTGTCTGAACGCACAGCAACAGTTCATGGGCTTCTTGGTCTTCGTGTTTAAGATAGTGTGCGTCGCAAGTAAGTGCACAGGAAATATCTAGTTCTTTAGCTAAAGCAAAGGTCTGTTTAGTAACTTCTACTTGTTCTACCCAAGCACTTGGATGATCCGCGTGCCCATGATCTTGAATTTCTAAGTAATAGCGGTCTCCAAACACCGACTTATACCACTCGGCAGTGTTCTTTGCCTGTTCATATTGCCCGTTGCGCAGTGCATCGCCAACTTCACCACCAATACAACCACTTAGGACAATAATCCCTTCATTATATTTTTCAAGTAATTCATGGTCGACACGAGGTTTATAGTAAAACCCTTCTAAGTTTGCAATCGTACTGAGTCGCATAAGGTTTTCATAACCTTTATTATTCATAGCTAACAAAATAAGGTGAAAGGGAGTCTTATCTTTAGATGGGTCGCGATCATTATGGCGGCGAGGAGCAACATAGGTCTCCATTCCAATGATCGGTTTAATGTCACTTGCTAAGGCAGTTTTATAAAAATCAATGGTTCCAGACATCGTTCCATGATCGGTCATGGCCACAGCTTGCATACCCGTTGATTTTACATAATTTATCAGATCAGGGATTTTTGTAAGGCCATCAAGCAAGCTGTACTGCGTATGGTTATGCAGATGAACATAGTCGGCTGGTGTCAACGTAGAATTGCTTGCCATAGTAAACAGTAGGAGCCTTGCCTTCCCTCTAAAACTCTTATGCCTCTTATTATAACGAACCCCGCCGATTACGGGCGGGGTTTTTGTTTAATTACAACAGCTTTTATAGCAATAAACTTAAACTTCGAGCTTAGCCAAGTATTTCTTTATATGTTCAACGGCGTCTTGCACTTCTTTAATAGCTTTAGCAAGATCCTTGTCGTCTGCGCCGCCGTCATGCAATGCACTGAGCACTTGACGAGCTCGTTCTTTGGCAGCAGAAGCTTTAGCAACTACCTTGCCCATGTCATCTTTATGATCTTTACCAAAATCAAGAGCCACTTTCTTGGCTTTATCAAGATGGGTCGTTAACTCACTATGGAGTTTTTTGAGTTCTTTTTCAGCGTCACGCTTGGCCTTACTGGCAGTATCTTTTACTTCCTGGCGTGTTTCTTTACCGCTTTTTGGAGCTGTCAGAATGCCAGCCAGATAGCCCGCGCCTGCTGCAATTGCCGCACCGATGGCAAATCGTTTTGAATCTTTATTCATGTCCACATCTCCCTTTAAAATCTATGCTCTTCAACCTTAACGTTTCGAGCTTTTGCTCTCTTTATGCTCGCGAACACTATGAACAATATTTGAAACAAGTTTAACAATTGCGGCAGGACCTGCAGATTGTTGAAAAAATGCTGCAACTGCATCGGCCCTATCAGTAATTGTCTCTGCTTTTTGAGTAATATGACGAATAGTTCGAAGTACTTTGATAATGAGAATACCTATAATAATACTTACGATCAGAAAGAGTGCTAGAAACGATGCCAATATTATAAGAATTATTTGTTGCGCTGTCCCTAGATCCATACAGCTATTATACCTGTACTGCGCAAGACAGCAAATCTGACAAATTAGTTAAGGTGTTTTCGTAGGAGTTCTTGAGCCAAGCCGGGATTGGCTTTACCTTGGCTGGCTTTCATCACCTGTCCTACCAAAAAGCCAATTGCTTTCATTTCTCCACCACGAACATCATCAGCAGCGGCAGGGTTGGCTGTAATTACATCTATGACAATCTGTTCTATGGCATCGCTGTCCGATTCCTGGATAAGTCCTCGGGTTTCAGCATACTGTTCTATCGACGGTGGTAGGTCGTTCATCGAAAGAGTCTGTTGTAACAAGGCTTTTGCATTGGTTGAACTCAGCTTATTACTGGTTACGAGCGTATACACATCAGTGTAAAGCTTAACCCGTTGTTCATTTGTTAGTGTTAACCTATGTTCAACATCGCTTCGAAGTGGAATTTCTATATTCACTAGCCAATTAGCAATTTGCTTTGCAGCAGCTGCATTATTAGAAAATTCATCAAGTGCATTGCGGTAGCTGACACCCGGTTCATCCACTTCTGTCTCTACCAACACTTCACGCTGACTTTCATCTAGTCCTAAATCTTGGAGCTGTTGACGCCACGCACTTGGTAATTCTGGCATAGAATCGGCAATAGATTGAATGTAGGTATCGTCCAAGGTTATGGGAGGAATGTCTGGTTCGGGCATATAGCGGTAGTCATGGGTTTGCTCTTTGCCCCGTTGACTAACTGTTTTTTGTTTGGCTTCATCCCAGCCGCGCGTTTCCTGCGAAATGGTTTCGCCTTTTTCAAGTAGTGTAATCTGTCTATTGATCTCAAACTCAGCAGCTTTTTCTACACTTTTAAACGAGTTGAGGTTTTTAGTTTCGGTACGAGTTCCAAGACTGTCAGTTGTACTGACGCTTACATTGACGTCAAAACGCATGTTGCCATGATAAAGATCGGCATCGGACACATCAGCATATTTCATGAGTAAATAGAGTTCATGGGCATAGGCCCGTGCTTCAGCTGGAGAATGAATGTCTGGTTCAGATACTATTTCAAGCAGCGGTGTTCCAGCTCGGTTAAGGTCAACTAAGCTATAGTCGGCACCAGCGGGGTGTGAGCTTTTACCGGCATCTGCTTCTAAGTGGGCACGAGTAATGCCAATAGTGCGTTTTTGACCATCCACATAGATATCAACCCGACCACTGGTAACAATAGGGTGATAAAACTGAGTTATTTGATAACCCATGGGGAGATCAGGATAAAAATAATGCTTACGGTCAAATGTACTGAAAGTTGCTGGCTTACTGCCAAGCGCAAAAGCAGCTCTAGAAGCGAGAGTTATTGCTTCGGCATTAAGTACCGGCAATGCACCAGGGAGACCCATGCAGATATGACTGATGAGCGTGTTGGGTTCGGCATCACGAGCATCATTATCAACGGCTGCAAACAATTTAGTTGCAGTTTTAAGTTGCACGTGGCACTCAATACCAATCGTAACGCGGTACTTTTGTCGTACGTCAGGGTTTATCACTCTGTCTTACTCCAAAGCCCCAAGATCGCGCAGTGCCTGCCGTATCCCCACCAAAGACTTCTTAACTTCGCTTTCTTTGAGCTTATTATATGATTCATCCAGTAGTTTCTTGGCCATGTTATGTGCAAACCAGACTCCATCATTATCAGTCAGTAACTTTTGCGCCTCAACCAGGCGTTCACCCATGCTTTTGCCTTTCAGGCGTTTCTTTTTGAGGGCTTCGTCTAAGAGTTTATCGGCATTAATAATAGCTAGCGGCCAGGTATCTTTGCTTTTGCAGAACTGCTGTAGTTCTTTCCATTCATCTTGAAATTTAGCTGGTTTAATTTTGTTACGACGCGGAATTAATTTGAATTTCATGTTTGTAGTACTTTCTGGGCGCTGAGGCC
>CAYXHO010000038.1:0-8466 GCA_964465215.1 uncultured Candidatus Saccharibacteria bacterium
AATTGTCGTAGTGGAAAGGGCTTTAAAGTACCTGAACCAGATGTTTCTGATTTTGTCGTGAAGCCACAAAATCCGTTTCTCAGTCGTAATATTCAGAGGCCTCCCGACACGGTACTCCTGCGCATTATGCAGCAGGTAGAGATTGCCGGCGAACTTTCTGGATTCTTAGAAATGCTCGGTGATGTATCGCACGAGAAAGAGATGGATATCCAATTACAATAATGTGCTGTACACGACCGAAGTAAATACGGTATAATACGCCAGTTATCCACACTTCGGGGTGTGGCGCAGTTGGCTAGCGCGCGCGGTTTGGGACCGCGAGGTCGAAGGTTCGAGTCCTTTCACCCCGACCAACTAAAATGAGTCTCCAGCGGAGGCTCTTTTTAGTTGGTTGAAGCTCCGAACCTTTAGCGAGCAAGTCGAGCGTCAGGTTCGAGTCCTTTCACCCCGACCAATGAAGCAGTTCATCGAAAGATGGGCTTTTTTATTTGATACACTTATTGCATGATTACAAATACGCAACTTGAAGAGTTTATTGCTCATGTTCGGGACATTTCTAAGAATCCCAAGTTTCGCCATCACCAATGGTTTGTTCGATTTCATTTAGAAATTGTAGAGCAGATTGCCATGGAACTATGCGATAAATATAAAGAGGCAGACAGAAGTTTTGTGAAACTTCTGTGCTGGCTACATGATTACGGGAAGATTATTGATTTTGATAATCAGTACGATTTGACTCTGACCGCAGGCCCAGAAAAACTCACGGAACTTGGTTTTGATAAAAACGTTATAAGTCGAGCTATAGATGCAATGAAGATCATAGACGGAAAAATATTTGATGAGATTAACGCGGCAGACATAGAAATAAAAATCATTTCCTCGGCAGATGCGGCATCTCATCATGTTGGACCGTTTTTTACACTTTGGTGGTACGAGAATCCTAACCGTTCGGTAGAACAACTCTTACAAGATAACTTGGAAAAGTCGGATAAAGACTGGAATAGAAAAATGGTGCTTCCAGAAGTTCGTCAAGCCTTTGCCCCTCGGCGTACGGCACTCGAGGAGCTATGTGGTGTGTTGCCCAAGCGTTACCTAAACTGAACTACTAAAGACCTTGGTAAATATTACGACATAAAACATTAGCGAAACACAAATTGTGGTGTAGAATATAGTCATTAACGTAATACGGGTGGGCCCGTTTGGGGTAATAAGAGAGGGTAACTATGAAGAAACTTATCAACCTAATGCTCGCCACTGTATATGCAGCCGTCAATGTACTTACTATCGGTGTATTAGCGCCCGTAGTAGTTCGTGCGGACGACACGAAAGAATCCACCACAAAAGTAGCCGCTGCAGAAACTAAAAAAGAAGTTATGTATAGCTATGTCGCGCAATCAGGAGATAGCTTTAGCAAGCTTTCACGCAAGGCTGTTCAAACGTATGCTATCAAGAATAAGATTAAGCTCAGTAATGCCAAGGTAATCGCTGCCGAGACTTGGATGACTCAAGCTAATGGTTCGCCAAAACTGGCACTCGGTGAAAAAGTGCAAGTAAAAGAGGCGAGTGTAAAGACATTTGTAGATCGTGCTCAAAAGTTGACCAGTACTCAAGAAGCTAAGTGGAATGTGTATACCGCAGGTGTGAACTTTAACACCAACGCTGTTGGTCAAACAGCTCGAAAATAATCACTGAGAATACAATTAAAAGCAATCGGCCATTGGTGCCGGCAGGTGTACAATAATAGTTATGTTAGAACTTGCCGTGGCCGCTGGGCCGATTGCTGTGTTACTTGTTGTCTCGGAAGTATTGTGGCGGGCGCGATATCTTCGGGGCGAAGCCGCCCGAAAGTTATTGCATATTATCATTGGCAGCTATGTAGCTTGCTGGTTATATTTCTTGACCTTTCGACAAATAGAACTATTAAGCGCTGCTATGCTGGTAGGCGTTATTGTCTCGCACAAATACCATATTTTTCACGCCATTACTGATGTAAAGCGTAAAACCTGGGGTGACATTTTCTATGCTATTGGTTTGGGCGGGGCGGCGGTCATAGCTAAACAGCCTTGGGTTTTTGCCTTGGCAGTATTACATATGAGCGTGGCCGATGGTTTGGCTGGGCTTGTTGGTAGTCACTTCGGTAAGGGAAACAGCTACAAGATATTTGGGGCAGCAAAAAGTTGGGTGGGGACGACAACTTTCTGGTTAGTTTCTTTGGCTTTGTTTGTCGCTTTTGGCTGGCAACATCCGTCAGAAATTATGTGGCCTATTATCCTCGGGATGCCGGCGGTATTAGCTGGCGTTGAAAATCTGGGAGTATATGGCACCGACAATGTAGCGGTGCCGATCTTGGTAGCACTCGTAGCTAATACGTTGTTATAGACGGCTCACATGCACACTGAGCGTCATGTAGTTGTTGAGTAACACCCAACGGTTTAGCTGTCACGCCATTCGCTGTGAGCGCGTAGGGCGTAGATGATGACCACGACGTCAACGAGTTCTTGGATGGCAGCTCCGTAAATTGGCGGGAACTTTCCAGTGGCAAAGATGAACATCAGGATGACGCTCAATACAATTCCGGTCATAATGGCTTGCTTGGCGATGCGGATAGTGCGACGGGCAATGCCAACACCAGTTGCCACCCGAGCTAGGTCGTCCATCATGATGACGACATCAGCAGACTCACTTGCTACGGTTGATCCTCGAGCACCAAGGGCGACGCCTACGTCAGAAGCAGTAAGAACCGGTGCGTCGTTAACGCCGTCGCCTACGAAGCCCATAGGACGGTAAGGAGAGGATTCTACAGCGATCAGCTTATCAGCAGGCAGTGCATCAGCAGTAATGTCGGTTATACCAAGTTTTTTGGCAATAGCTTCAGCAGTTGCGTTATTGTCACCGGTAACCATCATGAGGTGTTTGATTCCGTAGCGCTTGAGGCGAGCCAACGTTTCTTTAGCTTCAGGGCGGAGCTCGTCTTCGAATTCGATCATGCCGGCAAGTTTATTGTCGATGGCAATAAACGCAGCTGTTGTTTGGCGCTTGGCGTTAGTGATGGCGGTAGGGACGGCTATGTTATGTTCTTTTAGTAAGCTCAGTCGACCAACCAGTACATGTTGTCGCCCGATAGTTGCTTCTAGGCCTCGTCCAGCAACTTCCTTGACGTTCTTTGTTTTAAGGAGTTTCAGTGAGCCTTTTTCGGCAGCTGTGACAATAGCACTCGCTAGGACGTGGCTCGAGCCCTGTTCGACGCTAGCGGCTAGTTGTAAAACATCATTTCGTTTAAATGATCCAAAGGTGGTCACTTTCTGTACGATGGGTGTACCTTTGGTAAGCGTTCCGGTTTTATCAAACCCAAGCGCTTTGACTCGGGCAAGTTGCTCGAGGGCACTACCATTTTTGATGATAATACCGTGTTTAGCGGCCCGACTCATACCCGAAATTAGCGCGATGGGCGCGCCAAGGATAAGCGGGCAGGGAGTTGCTACAACTAGCACTTGTAAGAAGCGAAGACTGTCACCGCTGAGCGCCCATGCGCCGATGGCAATAGTGAATGAAAGCAAGGTAAATGGTACGGCAAATCGGTCTGCCATACGCACAAAGGGAGCTTTGCTGGCTTGAGCATTTTTGACCAACGCTACGATCTGGCTATATTGGCTGTCGTTGGCGGTTCGTAGTGCTCGTACCGTCACCACACCGCTACTGTTGACTGATCCACTCATCAGCGATTCGCCAACAGTCTTAACCACTGGCAAGCTTTCTCCAGTTAAGCTCGACTCGTCAAAATCGGAGGTGCCTTCTATGATTTCAGCGTCAACAGGTACGAGTTCACCAGCTTTAATGATCAGCTTATCACCCACAACTACTTTGCCTACGGGAACATCAATTTCTTTACGGCCCCGAATGACGTGTGCCTTAGTAGGTGCACGGTCGAGGAGTGACGTTAATTCAGCTTGTGCGCGAGTTTCGGCATAATCTTCAAGCGCTTCACCTCCGGTGAGCATGAAGACTATAACCATACCGGCCCAGTATTCTTTAAAGAGTACCGAACTGAGGATGGCAGTTGCTGCCAAAATGTCTACGCCATAAGTGCCGACACGGAGGTCTTGTACCATCCCCCATACAAGTGGGATCAGGTTGGCCACTGCGCTGATGATCAGTACAACATGAGCTGCCGATTGGTACCCTGCAAGTTGCAACCCTAGCGCCAGTAAGACGCTTAAGATGACTAGACCAAACTGTTTATACTCAACAAAAAAGTGTTTTAGATTTGCGGCAAATTTTCTCAAAGTAGTTCTCCTTTAGCTATAGTATAACAGAGAAGAACGGGTGGACGATAGTTCTGAAATTGAGTATTACTGCTGCGGCTGAGCGGTTGGATCGACAGGAGTATCCTGTGGGGTATCAGCAGGAGGTGTGACAGGAGCTTCAGGAGCTGCGCCAGCTGGAGGAGTCAAATCTTGTGGAGCTTCAGGGGCAGATGGTGCGCTGTCGACAGGTGCTGATGAAGCATCAGTGCCATTTAATGGCGTGGCATCTGGTGTGGTGGTTGGACCTTCAGTTGGTGCGGCGTCGCCTTTGTTAAACAAACCTTTTAGTGAATCGAGTAATCCCATGTTTCGTACCCTCTTAAGATTAATAAGTATGCCACCAGTATACGCTATGATTGGTTAAATCAAAACACCGGCCTATAGGAGGTCGGTGTTTCTGAAGCCACAAGGATTAGTTGGATGATCGGGAAGAATCGTCATGCATCCGGTGTGGACCTTCATGTTCCGTATGCATTCTCTTTCCATCGGGTCCTCCCGGGCCGCGGTGACTACCCACGCCTAAGAATCGAATATATTTTTCGTCTATGCCATTATCGGCTAGCCATTTTTTCAGTTCATCTCGCTTGGCATCCATGGCAGCCTTGCGTTCTTCACGGGTCAGATTCTCAAAGCTTTCTTTACTAGATAAGCGCGCTGCTTCGAGCTCCTTAGCCTTGGCGGTTAATTTGTCGGCTTGCTGCTGCGTCAACGTACCGTCAGAAACAAGTTGCTCTAAGTCGTTTGCAATACGTGCTTGATGCTCGGCATGACGGGCATTTCGTTCCTCGTCAAATACTTTTTTTACGTCTTCCTTGTTTAATTTAAAAGTACTTGATAGCTTATCAATAATTGAGCTTTGTGGGTCGGTAGGTGTTGTTGCTGCGTTAGCAACTCCAAGAGTTCCTAGACCGGCTAATCCGACGGTTGCTATAGCTCCACCTACGAGCATTGTTCGCTTGATTCGTGTAGTAATACTGTTCCTCCAATCTTTATGAAATGTGACGTGCTGGACATCTAACGCCGCTGCGTTTTATGGCTGATGTCTCATTCAGCAAGGCACCTGCCGCAGTATTGCAACAGTAACTTCATAGTAGCCGTCAATAATGAAAGTTTGCTTAAAACAGCTCGAGTAATTTTTGAGCGGTATTATAATTACGTACAGTCACTTGTTTGTACAGCGGATTGCCGGCCAGCTTACCGCCAGTTGTCTTTCCAAAGGAATGCCATAACAATGCTTGATAGATAACCCCGTCGCCAAGGGCCATATTTTCAATTTCTGGCTTTATTTCACCATATGTTTCTGCAATGGTTTGCATGTCGTAGGGATGGATCATGACCAGCAGATTATACTTCCAATTCTCCAAATACTGACCCCACCACTTTGGAGCCTGATTGATTATTGCCTTCCACTGGTTATGTGTCAGGGCAACGACATCAAGACTCATTCCAAAAGATTTGTAAATAGCTTGTTTAACAGTAGTCTCGAGCATTCGTATATCGGTTATATCACTGTCGACAAAAACATTGCCAGATTGAATGTACGTGTGGACATTATAATATCCCGCTTTCTCAAGGCAGTCACGCAGATCTGCCATCAGCAGTTTGTTTGTGCCGCCGACATTAATGCCGCGTAATAATACGAGAAACGTTTGCATATAGGCACTATATCATTCTCAGCCATATAAAAAGACACCCATAAAAGGGTGCCGATAATGCATGTGGGGCGAATGATGGGGGTCGAACCCACGGCCTCCAGAGCCACAATCTGGCGCTCTAACCAACTGAGCTACATCCGCCACAACGAAGTAATTATATCTGTTAAAGCATAAATATTCAATATGAGACAATTGAAAAGCACTCTTTGATATTTTATTAAAAATGGAACATAAAAATATCAGTAGTATACTAAAGGTATACATGACAAAAAATCTTTTGCCATCAGAAGTATTGTCGGATTGGGAATTGGTGTATAAAAAGAGCCAGTTAAGTTTCTGGTTACTTGTGTCGTTGACAGATTCTCCCCGTCATCTTGGTCAAATCTTTGAGTATATGCAACAAGCAAATGTGCTGCATATGGCCGCTAACAAGCAAGTTGTTTACCGATCGTTAAGGAGACTCAAACAAATGGGTTTGGTTGCATACACTTTACGCGCCGGAAAACAAAGTCCAGATCTGAAGCAGTACTACATTACTCCCTTAGGAAGTGACGTACTTTATCAATTCGTTAGCCGAAATATTAGGCCGATACTCGGGTCTAGCATTGTTAAGGAAATTAATGAAGGATTAGCGGCCTAAGCCAGCAACCAAATTGATGGTGATGGCAATGATGATCGTGCCAAAGAGGTAGGCGAATAAGGCGTGAGCAAAGCTTGCTTTACGAATTGCCGGCGTTCGAATAGCTGTATCAGATACCTGGAAGGTCATGCCAATAGTAAACGCCAGGTAGGCAAAATCAACATAGGTTGGTGCTTCGTTCTGGTTAAAGTTCACCCCACCTTCACCATCTGAGTAGTACAGGACTGCATAGTGCAGGGCATATAAAGTATGCACAACAAACCACGACAATACGACGCTCATGACAGTTACACCGGCAGCGGCTAATTGTTGGCTACTATCAGCTCCATGGCGGCTCATGACCAGTGCTGCTGCTCCGAGGCTGGCAACCGCCGCAAGAAGTGCTAGGACTTGGGCGAGCGGTCGGGTGGGGTCTTCGCGTCGAGCATGTCGCCGAGTTTCGGTACCATCTAAATTCCAAATATTAGTCCAGGTAAGTACCAAAAAACAAAGCGCAAACGCGTCCCACGCCGCCAAGGGAACCAAATATAACGGGCTGTTTAACCAAGTAATTGCACCTGAAAACAGTCCGAGCAGTGCCGCAATGATAATGTGCTGATTAGCTTGAATGCTACGTTTCATATTTATGTACAGTATAGCGTATTGCACAAAACAAGAAATTAGGGTTGTGCTATAGTTTTAGTATGAATTCATATCTAATACTTCTCGTTGGTTTGGCGTGTGGAATAGCAGTTTATTTTGATGCAAAAAAGCGTAACTTAAAGGCAGCTACCTCTTGGGGAATTTTGAGTTTTCTTTTGGGTATTCTGGGTGTAGCAGGTTACTGGTGGATGATCGTCAGACCAAATAAGCGCAATATTTAATTAGCTTCAAAAAAGCTAAAATACTAGCCAATAATAACCATATTAGTAAATCTATTTAACAATACAGGCATAGGTGGAGGTATTGTAAAACCATTTTCATCAAAGCCAAGCTTATCTGCGGCACTGTCATCGTATTCAAAATAATTGCTCAGTAGTTCTTCGCCGGCTTCGATATCGCGGATAGCTTTACTGCTATCAAATGGGTCATCTGGAATTTCTAGGACATTTGGATATTTTCCATGATTCATAAATCCACCGGAGTCTCCGCAAATAATATAGCCTCCGAGCCTATGACTGAGATACCCAAAATGCTCGACAGAATCTTTGGCGACTTTTGGCATTTCTGCTAAATTTTCGACAGTGATAATCTGATCAAAACCAGGAACAAATCTCCAAACTATTTTACCTGCTGGAATCCTTTCAGTAGCAAAAAGCCCATTTCCAGCTTCTGGTATAGAACTTTGTTTGATTTCGGTCGGTACAAGCAGCATATGTTCTCCTGAGTGATGAGGTGTATTGCGGTGGAATCTTAATGCAATAAAAGATATTAATTTAGACAATGTGGTACTCCGTGAGGGACTCGAACCCCCAACCTAGTGGTTAGAACCCACTTGCTCTATCCAGTTGAGCTAACGGAGCAGGTAACGGTAGTTATTATATCCTAAAACTTGCAAAAGGCGACTAATCGGCAGATACTGTCAGTAAGCATAATCACTAAGAAAAGGTATTGTCGTCATGGATCAAGACACAGAATCTACGTCAACAACTAACACTCCTCCTGAATCATCACCCACCGCCCCTTCGTCACCTTCTACCAAAGGCGAAGCGCTACTACAGGAAGCTGCTGCAGAAATGGCTCAAGAAGAGTCATCGCAGTCCGAAAATGAAAAGGCTGCAAAACCACCCAAGAAAAGTCGTAAAAAACTTTGGATTACTCTAGCCGCAATCGTACTTGTTATTGGATTAGGCGTAGTAGGTTGGTTATTATTTAGCGGAGACGATAC
>CAYXHO010000039.1:0-7922 GCA_964465215.1 uncultured Candidatus Saccharibacteria bacterium
CCAGAGCCGGTTGGACCAGTGACCAGTACCATTCCATGTGGCTGGACACTGGCATGCTGGATGGTTTCTAGTGCTACACCCCAAAAGCCGAGTTCAGGCAGGGTTGAGGCTTTGGCCGATTCGTTCAGAATACGGAGGGCTACTTTTTCGCCGTCCACAATAGGTAGGGTAGAGACACGCATGGCGTACACTTGGCCAGCGACTTCAATTTTAAAGCGGCCGTCTTGCGGCACACGGCGCTCGTCAATCTTGAGATTAGACAGAATTTTAATACGTGACACTAAGGCGCCTAAAACCGAACGGGGCAATTTATTGACTTCTCGCAGGATGCCATCCACGCGGTAGCGGATGAGCACAAAGTTCTCTCGTGGTTCGATGTGGATATCGCTTGCGTTGTTGGTGATGGCATATTCAATAAGCACGTTGACCGTGCGGGCAATGGGTGAGTCTTCGGCCAAATCCTCTTCGCTAATCTGTTCAGGCTCGCCCTCTTCCTCGGGCGTAATGACTTTGGGTAGTTCGCTCGAAATACTACTGCGATATTGCTCAAGTGCAGCGTTCAGTGCCGAAGCAGTAGCAATATGCACCACCAAGTTGCTGCCCAGCTGTTTGCGCAAAAAGTTAACTGCCTGAATGTCGTCCGGGTCGGCCATGGCCAGTTGGCGATTGCCAGCTTCGTCTTGGCCATACACCACTACCTTATATTGGCGGGCAATACGTTCTGGTAATTGCTTAAGCACCTCCGGTTGAATCGTTCTAGGGTCGAGCTCGACAAAAGGAATATCAATCTGCTTGGCATAGAGCTTGGTTAGCTCAACTTCGCTGATCAGTGAGTTTTTAACAGCCAAGTCTTGCAGCGGCTTCTTCTCAGCTACTTCTTGTTCCTTGAGCATCTTTAATTGATCTTCGGTCACCGAGCCGGTGCTTTTGAGCAATTGCAATACTAAACTGTCGGGAATCCGCATATGCTTACTAGTATAAAGCATAACTAGCTTGAGGTTTAGCGCAGTGTTATAGTGACCACATGAGCGAGACTACACAATCCCAAGAATTAAGTGGAGCTACCATATTTTTACCCTTAGATACTGAAGAAGATCGTCGATATAAAAAAAGAATTAAGAAAATATTAGGTGTATCTATTCTTTTTGGAGCAATAGTTGGAGGAGCGGTAGGATGGCTAGATGGGTTAAAAAGCGAAAAACACACTAACGAAAGTATGCAAGAGGAAGCAGACGGGCTACGAAGGTGTGCCAAATATATTAGTACCTTAGATCTGGGTAAAAATTCGCTAGTTCGTGTAAAGAGTCTGCCACCTCGCGTTCGTCAGGATTGTGGATTAGGGTATGTTCCTCTTAAAATTACTGACGGTTTAGGTAATTCGGTTGGCGCAGCAGGAACCTCGGGTGGATTTGAAGAAGCTGCCTCAGACACGGTACTTCAATATAGTGAACAAAATCTAGCTTCGGAAATTTATCGACTCGAGCGTGACGCTCAAGATGAAGCACTGGGCTACTCGGTAGTAGAAGGTATTGGAGGAATTGTGGGTGGCGGTGTGATTGGGTTTCTTGGTGCATCACTAATCATTATTGGTGGTGAGGTGAGAAGTTATCGTCACAGGCCTGATCCTCAATCGGCAATGCAATAGTGTGTTTTAATTGGCGCTAGCAGTTAACTTCTAGCCGGACTTGCTATACTATCTATGTACCGAGAGTGTGGGTGACTGAATTTACTAAAACACAGCAGGAGGGTAGTATGGCTGACGCAAAAAAAAGTAAGAAAGATAAAACCGTAGAAGCAACCGGGGTAGTAGAGCCAACTGGTAAAAGCAAAGCACTGGGCTTGGCTTTAGATAGTATTGAGAAACAATTCGGTAAGGGCTCAATTATGAAGCTCGGCGACGCTGGTGAAACTAAAGTGGAATGTATCCCAACTGGTAGTTTGTCGCTTGACCTTGCTTTGGGCGGTGGCATTCCAAAAGGTCGCATTATAGAAATCTACGGGCCGGAGTCATCAGGTAAGACAACCTTGTCTCTCCACGCTATAGCCGAAGTTCAGCGCGCTGGTGGTACGGCTGCCTTTATCGACGCCGAACATGCTCTTGACCCTGCCTATGCAAAACGAATTGGCGTAGATGTCGATAATCTGCTGTTGAGCCAGCCGGACAACGGTGAGCAAGCATTAGAGATTACCGAAACTCTTGTTCGGAGCAATGCTGTCGACATTATCGTTGTTGACTCCGTCGCAGCTTTGGTGCCACGGGCCGAAATTGAAGGCGATATGGGTGACAGCCATATGGGCCTGCAAGCTCGTCTTATGAGTCAAGCACTTCGTAAGCTTACTGGTGTTATTAGCCGATCCAAGGCGACAGTCGTGTTCATTAACCAAATTCGTATGAAAATTGGCGTTATGTTCGGTAACCCCGAAACCACTACCGGTGGTAATGCCCTTAAGTTTTATGCTTCAGTCCGAATGGATATTCGCCGCATTGCTCAGATCAAGCAAGGTGAAAATATCATCGGTAACCGAACACGCGTAAAGGTGGTTAAGAACAAGATTGCTCCACCATTCCGACAGGCTGAGTTTGACATCATGTATAACGAAGGAATTTCTCGCAGTGGCGACGTGCTCGACTTGGCTGCCGAGCGTGACATTGTAGAGAAGTCCGGAGCCTGGTATGCCTATAACGAAGCTAAGATTGGCCAAGGGCGTGAAGCAACCAAGAAATATCTGGACGAAAATCCAAAAGTCCTGGAAGAAATTGCTAAAAAAGTTAGCGCGGCAGCGGCAAAAGAGAGTTAAAAAATTATGAGTGTTGGCGAAGTAGATCCGGACACAAAATGGGAAGAACAAGACTTGGACCGAGGCAACGAGTTTGACTCAGCGGGTCTTGATCCCTATGTAATCCCTCCTTATGCAGAACATCCTGCCGCAGACTTGGGTAACATAGTTTTGGGCGAAGAGTAATATGACAAAGCGAGCAGTAATCCTGCATGCAATGGAGCAGACATCGCAGGGGCATTGGTATCCGTGGCTTAAGGAAAAGTTGGAAAAACGTGGGTATGAAGTATGGGTGCCGGATTTACCTAATAATTTCTACCCTAGTGCCGTAGAAGCTAAAGAGCTGCTGCTGAGTAGTGGTTGGGATTTCTCGGACAATCTTGTTATTGGTCATTCATCAGGTTCCCTGCAACTTTTATACCTGCTGCAGAATTTGCCTCATGACGTTTCGGTAAAGGCTGCAGTTATGGTGAGTTCATTTGACCATGCTCTGCCGGGCATGGAAGAGCAACACCAAAATTTATTTTCGGTAGATTACGACTTTGCGGCAATCATCAAACACGCCCAGAATCGCATTTTCGTGCATGCTAAAGATGACCCGTGGTGTCCGCTTGAAGGGGTAGAGAATTGGGCCAAACACATTGATGCTGAGTTGATAGTCTGGGAAAAGGGTGGTCATTTTAGTACTAGTCTCGACCCTGCATTTGTCGAATTTCCACAGCTACTGAGTCTTCTCGAAAAACGATCTCTTGTGTAAGCATGAAGATAACTGATATTTCAGCACAGGTTAAGACACCGGGACGGTACTCCATATTTATTGATGGCAAGTTTAGTTTTGGATTGAGCGAGTCGGCGCTGCTTGCCAGCGGGATTCATATTGGGCTGGAGCTCAATCAAGTAGAACTGGATGAACTGCGAGATACCGCTAAAGCTGATAAGGCTTACAACCAGGCATTAGGGCTTTTGGCGCGCCGCCCGCGAAGTGAGTGGGAAATGCGTGATTATTTAAAACGTAAAGAATACGAAGCGCCATTTATCGAGGAGATAATGCAGCGTCTGCGCACCGGTGGCTGGTTGAATGATGTGGATTTTGCTCGGCGATGGGTGGCTAATCGTCGGTTACTTAAAAGCACAAGCCGTCGAAGACTTCAGCAAGAGCTCCGAGCTAAGCGGGTGGCCGACTCGGTTATTGCTGATGTTTTGGCCGAAGATGAAACTGACGATCGTCAGGTCTTAGAGCAGCTTATTGCCCAAAAGCGCAAACAAAGTCGCTACCAAGATACACAAAAACTCATGGCTTACCTTATGCGTCAGGGGTATAACTACGGCGATGTTAAAGAGGTACTTAACTTGCAATCGCCGGACTGATGGCTGGGCTCTTGAATGGTACGGTGGGCTCGCGAACGACAATTTTCTTATTAGTTATTTCTACGATTTGAGTACGATCGATGCTTAAGCTGCCGCCGGTTAAATTTTTAAGCAGTGTTTGGGTGACATACAATTTTTTTATGGTCATGCTGTCTGGCTCGGTCGCGTAGTCATTCACTTTGCCCATTTTTTTACCTCGGTCACTCACCACGTGTTTACCAATGAGTTCAAATCGTAAATCCATTACCTTTTTAAGTCGCACGAGCTCTTCTGGTTCGACCAGTACACTGTGATCGTCAATCACTAGTCCTGCGGGCAATGTTTCACGAATGTCACGTTGCACCAGGACTAGTTGGCGTTTACGGTCGAATGAATCTACGCAGTAAAACCCTTCAATTTTGAGGTTATTTGGGTTGATAATAGCTTGAAAGGTATACGCTACCGCTCCACCAGTCCGGAGGCTTAAAACGGGTCGTTCAACAAGGCTTTTGCTTAAAACCAACATGCTTTAACTATACCATCTTGGGCGACGTTACGGTTTTAGCACGAGTATTGCTTGCTCAATTTTTATTGATCACTATGCGGCGGATTGACCATGACAACGATTCTTCCGTCAGGTACATTTTCTGGCACAGCATGAACGCATTGTGGTGGTATATCTACCCAAGTATCAGTTGGAATTTGAATGTATTCCAGGTCGCCACAAAGTGGGACACGACCGTCATCCGTACTACATGCTCCCCGCAAAAATTGTCCGTCTATGCCAACTAGCGTGCCGGGGTGTTGGCCGTAATCATTTTCATAGGTTATTTCAGCGGAATGAGGCGGGATAAAATAGTGAGCTTTTTCTGCTCGGACTGTACCCTTCACGGCAATCGTACCTGGTCCGCGCAGCACCATCAGGCGTCGAGGAGATGAAGCGAGCTTGATGGCGTCGATCCCTTGCCGGTGATCTATATTTTCATATGGGTCGGTATGCCAATTGGCGAAGGGATCATGTTGGTTGTTGGCCAGAAAATCATTGAAAATCTCTGCATCGGTGACGGCATGGATGGCAATAGTAGCTGGAGAATGAGCAGAGTCTAATAAAAGCTTATCGCCAAACGCAAGTTGCGCAATTTCTGTTGCCCAGTCGCGAAATTCTTTGTAAACATCATCTGCCCTACCATGATTAAAAAATATTTGACGAAAATATGTGCCGTGTTCTGGCTTCACTTTCCTGGCCATAAAGTCGAGCATAGTTTGGCTGGCATCGAGGACTGCTTGAGAACCTGCATCACTTACAACGACAGGGGCAGGAGATAGGTGCTCATAGTTATGAATGACTTCCAGATGATGACTCATTGCCGAAGAGTATACGACATAAGCATATGTAAAACAACTAAATTGCTCATACTAAAAAAAGATTTTGTGGCAAAGCTTTTTGGGGTGTACACTCGCCCTATGCGGAGGGTTTTTCAGCGTATGTTTCGAATGTTGGTGGTGTGTTTGCAGGTAGGTGCAATGGTTAGTTTGAATATGCCAATTGCACGGGCGGCAAGTTCACCACTTTTGTTAGTTGGTTTGCAAACTGCTGGTAAAAACTCTGCGGCAGCAGAAGTCATTGAACTGGCTAATGTTTCCACTGAAACAATCTCGTTAGATACGGTGCGGATAGAATATGTTGCAGCTATACCAAAATCTTTTGAAAAACCCAGCCGGACCATTACGCTGCAAGGTAGTTTGCAGCCCGGCCAACGATATCGGCTAGCAACTGCCGAAGCTCTAGATACAAGCGCCAATCAATTATTTTCGAGCACGCTTGCTGCTGCAGGTGGCCACGTAATAGCAAGGGGACTTACCGGCCAATTTGATGCCCTTGGATGGGGCACTGCTAGTAAACCACTTGGCAGTGCAGCTCCAGCGCCCGGTGCTGGCCAATTCTTAATACGGCGTCAGCAAAATGGCAGCTACCAGAATACTGCAAATAATGCAGCTGATTTTGTGTTGCAATCTGACACTGACATTAAAACAGATAGTGAGCAAAGCCATGACTTGTCAGCTATGCAGCTTTCCGAAGTATTTCCAGACCCAGTATCGCCGCTGCTCGATGCAGCAGATGAGTTTATTGAACTGAACAATACAAGTTCAGTCGCCTTATCTTTGGCAAATCTGCAAGTGAGGGTAGGCATGGCTACGTCGAAGGTATATTCCATACCACCTCAGACTATCCCAGCTGGCGGATTCCTAGTGTTAACTTCAGCTATAACCAAATTGACTTTAGGAAATAGTGGCAGTCGAGTTCAGTTACTACATGGGCAGACGGTACTCGACGAAATAGCATACCCAGCTGCAGCTCCGGGTCAATCTTGGGCTCGCAGTGATTCTGGGTGGCAATGGACCAAAACACCAACACCAGGTGAAGCAAATACGATGACAAAAGAAGTTACTCCTGCCCCATCGTCGACACCTAAGTCTCCAAAGGTACCAAAAAAATCTACCCTTAAAAAACCATCTAGCAAAAAGAAATCTACCGGACGCGTCGACGCTGCTTCTACCAGTATGCCGGTACAGTCCTCAAAAGTCACAGTACAAAAACTACCGGTTCATAACGGGGTTATTGCCGGAGTGGGTGGGCTCGCGGTACTATATGGAGCATATGAATACCGGCACGACGCACTCACGCTCTTCCGCAAGCTCCGCAGACACTGAACGCATTGGCGAGCAGCTGGGCAAACAGCTGCGGGGCGGTGAAGTGATTGAACTCATGAGCGATCTTGGCGGAGGTAAAACGACACTTGTTCGAGGCATAGCAAAAGGTTTCGGCAGTAGCGACAAAGTAGCCAGCCCAACATTTACGGTAAACAAAGAATACCGAAGCGGCAATAAACGCATTGTGCATTACGATTTTTATCGTCTTCATGATGCTGGACTGCTCGAGTTTGAACTTGCCGAGTCTCTTCAAGATCCTTACACCGTTACTATTATCGAGTGGGCTGACATAGTCCATGACATCTTGCCAAAAGATCGCATCACCATCCGCATTACACATACCGGAGACTCAAGTCGACATATACAACTCGATGTGCCATCTAATCGTCAGTATCTCTTGAAAGGTGCATCAGAATGATTATTCTGACTATCCGAACCGACAAGCCACTTGCTGAGCTAGCGTTATTTCAAGATACTACTCTGCTTGCCGAACTGCAGTGGGAAGCTCATCGGCAGTTAGCCGAGACGTTACATGTAAAGGTTCGGCAATTACTAGAATCTCAAACTAAAGATTGGGCCGATATCGAAGGGATTGTCGCCTATCAGGGTCCGGGAAGTTTTACTGGACTACGAATTGGCCTTAGTGTGGCAAATGCCCTGGCTACAAGTTTGTCAGCATCCATCGTAGGTTCTAGCGGAGAAAACTGGCGGGCAGATGGCTTACAGCAGCTTATATATGGTGAAAACCAACAACTCGTTATTCCAGAATATGGTGCTCCTGTTCATATTACGCAGCAGCGTAAATAAGGGACTTCTTGACAGTATTTCCGAGAAAGCTTACGCTTATAATGTTAGGTCAAAAACAAACATGTTAGCTCAATCAACTCCCACTCTATTTATTTCACGTATTCGTCTTTTTGGGCGCGGTACGCCGCTTATTCATATTCCGCAGTCAGCGCATCCGTTAGCACCGCTCGATGTAGTGGTCAATCCCGTTGCTCGACCAATCGCACAAGTTCAACAGACTGCAGTTATGTTGCCACGCATCCAAAAATCACAAGTTTTAAACCGTTCTATTGTGTCTC
>CAYXHO010000040.1:0-7724 GCA_964465215.1 uncultured Candidatus Saccharibacteria bacterium
TATTTGGTACAGCAACGCCATTAATCAGCGAATACTACTACCTACAGGCAAAAAAGCTGCCAATTTTTCGTTTAACTGAATTAGCTCGTGGGCCATCAGAAGATAGCCGCATTACCGTTGTACAAGCTAATAATCGTGATAATTACTCACGGCATGGCTACCTTTCCGATGAACTCATCAAGCAACTTGGTGAAACCCTGCAAAGCGGAGAGCAGTCGCTAGTATTTCTCAATCGTAGAGGTACTGCCCGAATCGTGTTATGTGAAAACGGTGACTGGCAAGCACTATGCCCTTCGTGTGACATCCCTTTGACGTACCATGGCGATTTGCACGAGCTACGCTGTCACACCTGTGGCCACCATGAACCTCCAGTATCTCGCTGCCCGGTTTGCAAAAGCACAGATATCGTCTTTCGAAGCATCGGGACAAAGGCGCTTGCCGAAGCATTACAAACCCTGTTTCCTGAAGCCCGCATTCAACGCTTTGACACCGATAATCTTAAAGCTGAACGGCTGGAGCATCATTTTGACGCCGTACAGTCAGGAGCTATAGACATACTCGTAGGTACTCAAATGTTGGTAAAGGGGCTGGATCTACCTCGTTTAGCCATGGTTGGAGTTGTTGCCGCAGATAGCAGCTTATATTTCCCTGACTACACCGCCGAAGAGCAAACATTTCAACTTCTTACTCAAGTAATCGGGCGTGTTGGACGTGGCCATCGTAGAGGAAAGATCGTCATCCAGACATACTACCCGGATAGTCCAGCGCTGCAGGCCGCCATAACTAAAGATTGGGACACGTTTTATGCTGCGCAACGAGCTGAGCGTCTGCAGCACCATTTACCGCCGTATTATCACATCCTAAAACTTACCACTACTCAAAGCAGTCGACAGAAAGCGCAAAAAGCAGCTGAAACCTTGAAACAAATGCTCCTTGATCTCAAGTTGCCGATTGAAATTGTTGGACCCGCTCCAAGTTTCTATGAGAAACATCGGACAGGATACCAATGGCAGCTTATTATTCGAACTAAACAACGATCTTACTTGCAGAGCATTATTAAAGTACTGCCCGCACAATGGTCTCATGATATCGATCCGCTCAACCTGCTGTAATTAGATCTCAATCTGTTATAATGGTGCATAATGGCTGTCGATCGCTCCGCAATCATCACTCTCCCCCATCCCCACTTACGTCAACGATCTAAAAAAGTAGGGCTTATTTCTGATGAGATTACCCAGCTCATTACCGACATGGAAGATGCCGTTATCGACTGGGACAAAAGTAGAGACCATGAGGTAACAGTAGCCTTAGCAGCTGTGCAAATCGATCGACTCTACCGCGTCGTTATTGTGCGTGAAGACTTTGATCATAAAGCTCCAGCGACCTACACGACGCTCATCAATCCAGAAATTGTTAAATATGAAGGTGAGATTACCTACGATTATGAAGGTTGCCTCAGCATCAAATCTATCTACGGATATGTTCCAAGACACCATAAAGTACGTATCAAAGCACTTGACGAACACGGTAAAGCTATTCGCTTTACTGCAACTGGGTTCCTAAGCCGCGTTTTACAACACGAAGTCGACCATACAAATGGCATAATGTTTATCGACCATATTAAAGATCAAACCGATGCCTTTTTTGTGCTCACCGATAAAGGTAAGCTCGAACCACTCGATTATAAGCACGATGTTCAGACTAATCACGACTTATGGCCATGAGTAAAATTGGTCCCGTCGTATTCTTTGGCAGCGGCCCGGTTGCCGCTGACAGCCTGAAGCGTCTGCATACGTACTGCGAAATAGAGGCTGTTTTTACCAAACCACGGGCACCCCATCACCGAGGATCAGTGCCCGTCATCGAATGCGCCGATGAGCTCAAGCTTCCAATCATCACCGTTTCTAACAAACATGAATTAGATAGTGTTCTTGCTCAGAATACATTCAAGAGTCGTGCCGGAGTATTGATTGATTTTGGCATTATCGTTTCCGACCAAGCAATTCACTCGTTCCCGTTAGGTATTTTAAATAGTCACTTCTCTGTCCTCCCAGAATTACGCGGAGCCGATCCTATAACGTTTGCCATACTGAGTGGCCAAGAGACTACTGGGGTCAGTCTTATGCAGCTTGTACCTGCTCTTGATGAAGGTCCGTTACTCGCTTTTGAAGAACTACCTCTAAACAGTGACATTGATGCACCACGACTCACTGTTCAACTAATTAAACTCAGCGATACTCTGTTACGTAAACATCTTAACAAGTACCTGCAGGGGTCAATTACTCTACAACCACAAACAGTCACCGGAAAAACCCCTAGCTATACACGAAAATTATCTAAATTAGATGCCCGTCTTGATTGGCAAAAATCTGCTCGTGAACTTGCCCGTGAAGTTCGTGCGTTTCTCGGCTGGCCTGGTAGCAAAACTACCTTAGGTACCATAGACGTAACTATCGAAAAAGCACATCCATCTCAGGGTTCGGGCAAGCCAGGGACAATACTTCACGATGCAACCACTCTTAGTGTGCAAACGTCAGACGGAACACTCGTCATCGAACAGCTTAAACCAGCTGGCAAGTCATCAATGTCTACTCAATCGTTTTTAGCCGGTTACGGCAAACGGCTACCATAGTTAAATCAGGCAACGAGCTACGCGGCAGGTGGATATTGTTGTTGTGGGTCAGTGTAGGCTGTGGTTGACCCCGGCGCGCCAGGTTGACTCATTTGCTGACCATACTGAGGTGTTGGAGCACTCGCAGGCATAGTTGGCGCAGGATATTGCGGCTGAGGCTGTCCATATTGTGGTTGGGCAAATTGCTGAGGTTCTTGTACTGGGTTTGACGCACTTGGTTGTACGTATACCGGTGCTACAGGCTGTGGAGCAGGACCATACAGAGCGGGTTGTGGTGTAGTTGCATATTGTTGTGGCTGCCCAATTGGACCACCAGTCATCTGAGGTGCAGGGCCTGCGGCGGCCGCTTGTTGCTGACTCGCAGCTACGATTTGAGGAGCGGCGGCTTTGATCTCTGCCTTTAGCGCGTCAAGTTCTTCAGCAACCACCTGTTTGTAATTCGGAAAGTTAGTTTCTAGCCACTTCAAGGCACCAGCTTCATCATTGCGATCAATAAAGGCTTCAAACTCATCAAGTTGTTCATTGGTCATACGTTGAGCCAATTTCATACCTACCCGCATCTCAAGCGTTTCATAAATATGCCCAAGCATGCGATTTTTCTCTGCTGGAGGCAATGAGCCAAGTCCAAGTTCGATCAGTAAATTGTCGTCTAGTTTAAACATAATGCTTCTCTTCCTTTATTCTACCAGATTACTAACGGGTTACTACATAAATTACAATGAATACTAAAATCCCCGCTACCACACCCCAAGCACCAGTAGTAATCATTTCTTTCATATCACCACCTTCCTTACTATATAAACCCGATCGAGAGGCATCATCGGGGGCAACACGTCCCTGCGACACCGGCGACATCCCAACTGTATCAAAATATTGACCTGTAGTTTGCTGCCGTGTCTGACTCGATGAATCTCCTGGAACATCCATTATTTCGTGCTTCCGATCAAATTCGAGTTCAGAATAAGTATCTGGTGATTCCAGAGCTGGTAGCATCTCAAACCTATTGCCTATACTATTTGGTTTCTGCTCTACCTCGAACTTAGTTTGAGCGACACCATCATTTGTATCCACTTGCGTTGCATTGTGACGATCAAATAATACTTCAGGATTCATTGTGGCATTTACTACTTTAGTAGGATCTGTATCTTTAATTCTTTCGAATACCATCTTTGATTGTGGATGTTTAATTTCATTTTTTTGTTGTTTTGATAACAACTCTAAATTAGATTTCTGCTCTTTTTGTGTAGATTCTAATTCTGAAATACGCTTATTTGATTGCGCAATATTCTTGTTTGCCTCCTTGCGATTGCGGCTGTCACGACGACGCGCTAGGGCGTAATTTAATAGATGCAGTCCATTATTAGGGTTTGAGTAATAATGGTTCTCTATGGTTCGTTCACTTGTCATAGTCGGGTTCGTTTCCGCTCGCACCGAACCTGCAGGTTCTACATGCTCAATAGGATTTTGTTGGGTACGACGACGTAAGATTTCCTCCACACTTTCTGGTTCTTGATTCAACAGTTGTGGCTCATCATCTATCTGCTCTGGTTCACTTTTCAGCTCTACAGCTTGCGGTTCCTCCGAACTAGACTCTGGTGACAAATCTACTTCAGTAGTATGCTCACTCGTAAATAATGTGTCGCTACTAACTTCATGATGGATGTCATGTGCCGTTGGCGCAACCGGTCGCTCGATTACCGGCCAAGCAGGTATAACTGGCATATCGTCTCGATCTCGATCATCTTCTACCGACCGCTCAGCCGCAAATTCGGGCTCGTGCCCTACCTCGTCAATTCCCTCTAAAACATCATGCTTATTTTCATTGTTAGTTTCTTCTGACTCAACGACAGTTGGCAGTTCACCGTCGTGAGTTTGTGCGTCAGAAGTCTCTAAAGAAGCCAGCTCTTCTTTCTTTTCTTCTTTGATTGCACGAGCATCACCGTCATCTACTGATTCTACGGGCGGTAAAAGAATACGTGCATCTTTCTTACGAGCTACACGCTCATACAATGGCGAAAGCCAGCTACTCCCGTCTCTTTCGGTGCTTCGATCTCCCGAGACGGCTCGATCGATGTAGCGCCCTAGGCCAAGCGCAGCTCGATCGCGTCTTTTTTTCTTAGAATTTGATTCTTTAGAATCAGATTCATCAGGTTGTTCTTGCCCATAGCGCGGTCTTCCTTCCACGGCTATTCTCCTTACAGGTGGCGATCCACCGACTCCCGTTGAATAAAGACTATCTTGTCTCCCTCTTGAAGCTCAAGACGACTGACAGTATCTAAACTCAGTCCACACATCTCACCAGCAAAGACTTCTTTGGTGTCTTGCGGTCCACGCTTTAAGTTACTGACCGATGCCTCCATCAGCACTTCCTTGCCTCGAACGACCTTGGCTATGGCAGGCACTTCTAGCTTGCCCTCGGTGACTTCTCCACCACAAATCACCTGATTCTTGGTAGATTTAAAGATCCCCTTCACCGTAAGCGTTCCAAGTTCTTTCTCGACTATTTCTGGGGCCAGCAGATGACTGAGCTCTTCTTTAACATCATCAATAAGTTCATAAATAATGCTATACAGTCGAACGCTTATTTTATCGCGACTCACTAATCGCTTAATGCTTGCAGGTAATTGCGTATTAAATCCATACACAATAGCACCACTACTGTTGGCAAGATGTAAATCGTTTTCATTCACCGCCCCGACACCACTACTCACTATACGAACCATGACCTCATCGTTGTCTAGGGTACGAATACTATCAATAACAGACTTTAATGAACCCTGAACGTCAGCTTTTACAATAACTGGAAGCTCAGTAACGGCATTGGTACGATTTATGATACGGATCAGCTCACTACTTCCGATATCTTGACGTCCACCCTGCGACTTCTTGTGTGCTGCATGTTCTGAAGCAGTAGTTCGCGCTAGCTTCTCATTTGCCACAATACTAAATTCATCACCGAACCGTGGCAAGTCTTTGAAACCGGTGATTAAAACTGGCGTAGAAGGTCCAGCGCTACTCAGTGGATCTTTAAGGGTAGTTTCAAGATTACGGATCTTTCCATAACTACCACCCGCTACAATAAAGTCACCCTTGTGGAGTGTTCCTTCATCAACCAAACAAATAGCTACCGGTCCACGACCCTGTTCTAGGTGAGCCTCAATGACCAAACCGCGCGCCGGTACGGCAACTTCGGCTTTCAGTTCTTCAACGTCAGCCACTAGGAGTACCATATCAAGCAGTTCCGGTATGCCCTGCTTGGTCTTAGCTGATACTTCAACCAGTACGGTATCGCCGCCCCACTCTTCAACAAGCAATTCCTGTTCAGCAAGCTGTTGCTTAAGTTGCGGGACGTTTGCCCCTTCTTTATCAATTTTATTAACAGCTACGATGATTTTTACACCAGCCTTACGGGCAAAGCGTATCGCCTCGATAGTTTGCGGTTTCACACCATCATCTGCAGCAACCACAATAATGACTACATCAGTTAGCAGAGCGCCGTGCTCACGCAGCGCGGCAAATGCTTCATGTCCTGGAGTATCAAGAAACGTGATTTTACGATCATTGTGAGTAACCTGATATGCCGAAATATGTTGCGTAATGCCACCAGCTTCACCTTTGGCTATATCAGCACCGCGAATGGCATCTAAAAGACTTGTTTTGCCATGGTCAACATGGCCCATAACGGCTATGACTGGTGGACGGGATTCACCCTTTTCATTAGATTTGCGCTGAGCACGAACTGGCATAGCAACTTCTTGCTCCTGACGCTTTAGATCTATATCAAGTCCCAATTCGCTCACGATGATTTGAGCAGTATCAAAATCAATGCGCTCATTGACCGTTGCCATAACGCCGTTCTTCATAAGCTCAGTTATGAGCTTAGTAGCCGGCAATAGCAGCTTTTCAGCTAGTGCGCCGACGGTGATCTGGTCTTCAATTTCGATGGTTCGCTCAGCCATTGGCACACTCCTTACTTACTGTTTCTACATAGCTATTTTGTATCTTTGAGACTGAGGGCAATTTTACGTGCTTCGGTGTCAATCTCGAGCACCTTGAACTGCTTCTTTTCGTTAAGCTGGAAGATTTTCTCTGGATCAGCACCATCATCGTTACTCATCTCTGAGACATGAACAAGTGCTTCAACGCTTGGACTGAGCTGTACGAACGCTCCAAATGGCGTAATGCGAGTCACCTTACCCTCAACGACATCGCCCTTGTTAAAGGCCTTGACTTCATTCAACCAAGGATCTTCTTGCATTTGCTTCATGCTTAGGCTCAATCGATCTTTGTCGATAGAGATGATCTTGGCCTTAATGGTTTGACCAGTCTTAACGTATTCACGAGGATCCTCAACACGCTCCCAAGAGATCTCAGAGATGTGCACCAAGCCTTCAATACCGTCAACGTTAACAAATGCGCCAAAATCGATCACACCAGTAACCACGCCTTCAACTTCATCGCCAACCTTAAGTTCAGCGAATCGTGACTGCATATCATCTTTAACGGCTTCTTTTTCGGAAAAGATCAGCTTGTTGTCCTTACGGCTAACGTCAAGCACACGAACACGCAAAACTTGACCGGTGAGGGCGTTCAGTTTCTGTAAGATTTCATCTTTGTCAGCACCAGATACACGAGGGTAATGGCCAGCTGCAAGTTGAGAAACAGGTAGGAATCCTCGGATGCCTTCCATTTCTACAAGCAAACCACCGCGATAAGCATCATACGGGGTAACCTCGATGATTTCACCCGACTCAAAGATGCGCTGCAATTCGTCCCAACCTCGGTCTTTCACCGCTCGCTTCATACTCAGCAGGGCGTAACCTTCATCCATTTCAGAGTCAACAACGCTTGTTGTTACTTTTTCTCCTGGTTCGAGCTTTTGGCCGTGACCAATTTCTCGACGGAGTACAACACCAACGCCATTAGCGCCTAAATCAAGCCATACTTCGTGTTTACGAACAGAAGTAATAACGCCTTCAACGGCGTCTCCGACCTTTAGTTGTTTAATGTCACTGGAAGCCAACAGGTCATCCATTGATATATTGTTTTTTGACATGAACTTTCATGCCTCCTTATTTCTGCGGCAACTCGT
>CAYXHO010000041.1:0-7708 GCA_964465215.1 uncultured Candidatus Saccharibacteria bacterium
CGTATGCTATAATCATAAGCAATATGAGCGTACTGAGTGGGGTATCTGAATTCTTTGGCCTCGACATCGGAACGACTGCGGTGCGACTAGTCGAACTGCATAGCTCCGGTAAATCGAAAGCATTAGTTAAGTACGCCTATGTACCAATCGACGTAACGCTGGCTACCAGTGATTCTCAAGCTGATCAGCAGAAATTAATGGCAGTTATTAAGAATCTTATTGAGCAGGCCAAAGTAACAACCAAGCATGTCGCAGTTGGCTTGCCATCGCAGCGAGTGTTTACGACGGTAGTCGATATAGACCGCCTTAGTGAAGCCGAAATTGCTAAGACTATCCAGTACCAAGCTGATTCACTCATCCCGACGGCAGTTGCTGATTCTAAGATTGACTGGGCAGTGCTTGGCGATTCACCTAAAGATAAATCCAAGGTAGAAGTGTTGTTAACGAGCGTAACGAATGACTTTATCGAAAGTCGCCTTGACATGCTTGAATCAATCGGCCTCAACGTAATAGCTTTTGAGCCAGATCATCTAGCCCTTACCCGGGCAGTTATTCCGTTTGATGTTTCTGCGCCGCAGATGGTGGTAGATATTGGCAACAAGGCGACCGATCTGGTCGTTTGCATGAACGGTGCACCGCACCTAGCTCGGGCTATTCCAACTGGTGGCGAAGCTATTATCCGAGCGGCTGTGCAGAACTTAAGCATTGACGATAAGCAAGCCGAACAATTTGTGAATAAGTTTGGTCTAGCCAAAGACAAGCTGGAAGGGCAGATTTATAACGCCATAGTTGGAACCATCGATATATTAATTACTGAAATGGAAAAAACGATCAAATTCTTCCAGGCACGTTATCCAGAGACAAAAATTGAGCGCATTATCGTTACTGGTGGCGCATCGGCATTACCCGAATTTCCACTGTATATTGCGAATAAATTTGGTATCAATGTTGAGATTGGTAATGCCTGGCGGAATGTTTCATTCCCCGCAGACCGACAAAGTGAACTTTTAGCAGCCGCCAACCATTTTGGTGTGGCAGCTGGACTTGCGGAGCGTGATGTATGATCCAGTTTAATTTACTCCCCGATGTTAAACAGCAGTACTTAAAAGCAAAGCGACAAAAACATGCGGTAATCGTCATATCTATGATGGTGGCAGCTGCTTCATTGGCAATTTTCGTCCTTATGCTCGTCACGGTGTACCTCTTTCAGCCAGGAATCATCCGTGGTTTGAATAATTCAATCGATAATAGCACCAACACGTTGAAGGAAACTAAAGATTTAAATAAGATTTTGACGATTCAAAACCAGCTCAGTAAGTTACCGAGCTTGCATGACGACAAGCCAGTTGTGACGCGTTTGTCGGGATATTTAGCACAATTGACCCCAGCACAAATAAGTATTGGTGAGCTTGAGGTTGATTTTGACGCCGCAACCATGGTCATCAAAGGCAAGGCGCCAGCATTGCAGGATGTGAACAAGTTTGTGGATACCATGAAATTTACTACTCAATCAGTCGACGGTAAAGTGTCGACAACTAAACCTTTTACCGGTGTAGTAATGAGCGAGTTTACCCGAAACAGCGAGGGTACAACGTATACCGTTAAGCTGAGCTACGACAAGACCATTTTTGATAATGGTAAAACAGTGGCATTGACTGTACCAAAGATTACCTCAACACGTTCTGAAACTGAAAAACCAACCGAATTATTCCAAGCATTACCAACGGTAAAGAAGCAGTAGGGCATTATGGCAGACTTAAAACTCACTTCCAAGAAATCACAAATAGACAAAGCTCAGGCAATGTCGGTCAGTATCGTGGCTGTGGCAGTGTTTGTAGCGGTGTTTTCGTTGGTGTCAACTAAATCTCTATGGACACAGAGGAGTTATCAGGCTCGCGTTATCGACAAGAAACGAATTGCCGATAAGCAACTGAAAGATAACGTCACTTCCGTGCAAGACCTGGTGCAGTCATACCAGCAATTTGTTGGCGCTACCACAAATATTATTGGCGGCAATCCAGCTGGAACTGGTGAAAAAGACGGCGATAATGCACGGTTAATCCTCGATGCTTTGCCTAGCAAATATGACTTTCCGGCGCTTACTACCAGCCTTGAAAAGGTAATTACTGACAAAGGGCTTAAGATCGAAAGTATTACCGGTACAGACGATGAAGTGAATCAGGCAGCTGCTAAGTCCGAAGCCGAACCCCAAACGGTTGACATGCCTTTCCAGATTTCTGTAACGGGGTCGTATGCTTCTGTACAGGACGTATTAACTTCACTCGAAAAATCGATCCGACCATTTAAATCTAAGAAGTTGGTATTGAAGTCAGGCACTGGTGCAATTACACTCACCCTCGATTCTCAAACTTATTTCATGCCGCAAAGATCCCTTGATATTAGGAAGGAGGAAGTTAGGTAATGAAGCAAAAAGACATCGCATTGTTTTTGGTTGTCGGAATCTTTAGTGCTGTCTTTTCTGTTGTCTTGTCAAATTTTTTGATAACTCCTGATCGCATCAAGAAACAGAAGGCTGAAGTTGTTACAGCCATAACCACGGAGTTCAATATCCCAGAAGCTGATAATAAATTCTTCAACAAAGACTCAGTCAATCCCACCAAGCTCATCCAAATTGGAGACAGCTCTAACGACTCGCCATTTAATGGTGGATCACAGTAGGATGCGCTAAATGAGCGTCCTGTCTGCCACCGCTCAAAAACAGGTTGAAGAAGAACTCATCGAACAAGGTTTGCTAACCGATGAGCTACTACAACAACATAGAGCTGCAGCCGAAGAGCAGGGCACGCCACTATTAAGCTATCTGGTAAGCGAAGGGGCGATTAGCAACGAAGATCTGACCCGCGTGACAGCCAAAGTGGCTAATGTGCCGTATGTGAATTTAAGCGATGCTACTATTGACGGCGATGTCTTAACGCTCTTACCGCAAGAGATTGCCGAGCGCTACATGGCTGTACCACTGGGCGAAATGCAACACCGCCTCGTTGTCGCCATGCTTGATGCCGACAACGTGCAAGCTGCTGACTTTTTGGCCAATAAAATCGGTCGTCCACTGAAGGTGTATGCTGCGAGTGAAGAAGGTATTCGCCGTGTACTCAAACAATATAGCGAACGTATCGATAATCGCATGGTTGACCTGGCGGCTACCGCAGAAGCAGTTGGCGCTCAAACCGAAGCCGATAAAAAGGCTGATGCCGCCAAAGAAAATGTTCAGGCCATAGTCCAGGATTCACCGATCAGCAAGGCATTGTCTACCATACTCGAGTATGCAGCTAAAAACAGAGCGAGCGATATCCACATTGAGCCACTCGAAAAAGTGTTGCGCATCCGAGCTCGAATCGACGGTGTACTTCGTGAAATTATGAAGTTGCCCAAGAGTACCGAAGCGCCATTAGTATCTCGCATTAAGATTTTGTCTAACCTCAAGATTGACGAGCACCGTATCCCGCAAGACGGTGGTTTTACCGTTATGGTAGATAACCGCGGAATTGACCTGCGTATTGCTATTAGCCCGGTAGTATGGGGCGAGCAAGTGGTTATTCGTTTGCTTGATAAAAGTGGTACCAGCCTCAATTTGGCCGATATGGGCTACCACGGTCGAGCCCTGCGTACCATTAAAGAAGCCCTCAAGCAGCCCAACGGTATGATTCTGACCAGTGGTCCAACCGGTTCGGGTAAGTCAACCTCGCTGTACGCTTTGTTACAAGAAATTATTAGCGACACCATTAACATTGTGACCCTCGAAGATCCGGTGGAATACAAAATGGCTGGTATCAACCAGATTCAGGTAAATGCCGAGGTAGGGCTTACATTTGCCAACGGGCTACGTTCAATCCTTCGCCAAGACCCCAATGTGGTAATGGTAGGGGAAATCCGTGACAAAGAAACTGCCCAGCTAGCCGTCCAGGCCGCATTAACTGGTCACTTAGTGTTTAGCACGCTTCACACTAACTCAGCGGCTGGCATTTTACCGCGTTTGCTCGACATGGGTATTGAGCCGTTTTTGATCGCCAGTACGGTACACACTGTTATTGGACAGCGTTTGGTGCGACGCAATAGTGAACAAAAAACTCAGTATCAATCAGATAAAACCGAAACGGCTGCTATTCATGCCGCACTCGGATCGTTATTACCTGCCAGTGAAGCTGATCGCGCCAAGGTTGGACAAGATTTAGGCTATGATAACTTGCCACTAGCCAACCAAAACGCTTATACTTTATTCAAGGGCACGGATGCACCCGAAACGCCTGGTGGGTACAAAGGAAGAATGGGACTATACGAAGTATTCGGTATTAGTGAACCCATTCAAGATCTTATTCTCAAACGGTCAACGAGCGCCGAAATACAAAAGCAAGCTCGCGCCGAAGGCATGATAACCATGCGAGAAGACGGATACCTCAAGGCACTCACCGGTCAGACGACCATAAGTGAGGTCAACCGCGTTGCAGCCGGAGACACAGCATAATGAAAAAGGGTAGGGAATAATGCAGCCACGAATCGAACTTTTACTAGAAGAGGTAATCAAAAAGAAAGCCTCTGACTTGCATTTGCAGGTAGGTTTGCCGCCAATGCTGCGTGTAGACGGTGCACTATTGCCGGTTCCGGCCAGTGACCCGCTCACCGAAGAAACAGTTGAAGCGCTGGTATTTGCTATCCTTGATGAAGACCAAAAGCAGATCTTATTGAAAGATAAGGAATTCGACTTTTCCTTTGCCTTTGGCGACCTTGGCCGCTTCCGTGTCAACGCCTTCCATGAACGGGGCAACTTGGCAGCTGCACTGCGCCTTATCCCAAATGAAATTCTGAGCATTGAGCAGCTTGGTCTGCCACCAATCGTTAATAAATTTACCGATTATCCCCGCGGATTAGTACTAGTTACTGGCCCTACTGGTTCGGGTAAGTCAACGTCGCTGGCAGCTATGGTGAACAAGATTAACCACGAGCGATCCAGTCACATTGTAACCATCGAAGACCCGATCGAATTTACCCACAAGTCGATCAAGTCGGTAATTGTCCAGCGTGAAGTGCACTACGATACCTACTCATTCTCAGCCGCACTACGCTCGAGCTTGCGTCAAGACCCAGACGTCGTGCTTATCGGAGAAATGCGCGACCTCGAAACCATTAGCTCAGCTATTACTATTGCTGAAACAGGTCACCTTGTTTTTGCTACGCTGCACACCAACTCGGCCGCTCAATCTATCGACCGTATGATTGACGTCTTTCCACCGCACCAGCAGCCTCAAATTCGCTCACAGCTGGCTAACATCCTTATGGCTATTGCTTCTCAGAGGCTTATCCCATCCATTGGCGGTGGCCGTATCGCTGCAGCGGAAATCTTGGTTGCTACTCCAGCTGTTCGCAACATCATCCGTGAAGGTAAGAGTCACCAGCTTGAGGCTGTCATTCAAACCGGTGCAGAGTTTGGTATGCAATCTATGGATAAGACGCTTGTAAATCTCATTCACAACGGAACCATTACCTATGAAGAAGCTCGTAACTATGCCGTTGACCTTGACGAATTAGATAGGCTCATGAGGAGCTAGAATGCAGACCTACGAATTCACCGCACGTGACAGCAAAACCGGGCAAAAGATCAATTCTGAAGTTGCCGCCGAAAGTGAGCAGGCAGCCGCTAAGCTTATTCGCAATCAAGGACTTGCTCCGCTTGAAATAAAAGCACAGTTAGCGAGCGGTGGCGGTATGTTCGGTAAATTTACCAATCGTATAAAAACTACCGACAAAGTACTGTTCTCGCGTCAGCTTTCGACGCTTATTAATGCTGGACTTCCGCTAGTGCAAAGCTTGCGCAATGTCGCTAGTCAAACCCAGAATAAAGCCTTCAAACAAATGATTAATCAGGTGATTACTGATGTCGAAGGTGGCTCGGCCTTGTCCAAAGCCCTTGAACGCCATACGACTGCGTTTGACCGAGTGTTTGTGAGCATGGTGGCCGCCGGTGAAGCGTCCGGTACGCTCGATAAAGCATTAGAGCGACTAGCTAATCAGCAAGAAAAAGATGCTGAAATCCTTAGCAAGGTAAAGGGCGCCATGATCTACCCGGCCGTGGTTCTGGCCGTCATGATGCTCGTAGTTGGATTTATGATAGTAAAAGTATTGCCGCAAGTTGAGGTACTGTATAACGATCTTCCTGGAGCGAGTTTACCTCTAGTAACTCGGATATTATTAGTCATATCACACGCCATTACAAAGTATTGGTATTTAACTTTGTTGGCTTTGGGAATTGCCGGGGTGTTGGGTAACAGGTGGGCACGAACAGCCGAAGGTAAGTCGTTTTTCGACAAACTCAAGATGACAGCGTGGCCAGTCGGTAGACTATTCATGAAGATGTACATGGCTCGCTTTGCCCGCACGGGTGCCACGCTAGTTAGTAGTGGCGTGCCATTACTCCAGATGTTGCAGATCACTGGGGACGCCATCAACAATAGTCATATTGAAAGGGCACTTCGAGAAGCATCTGAGAAAGTAAAGGGCGGTAAGGCGCTGTCTGATTCACTTGATGGTAATCCCAACTTTTTACCCTTGGTGCCAAATATGATTCGTATCGGTGAGCAATCTGGTGCATTGGAATCAATGCTCGAAAAAATTGCCGATTACTATGAAAAAGAAGTGGACACAGAAATTCGTAACGTCAGCAGTATCATAGAACCGGCGCTGATGGTTGTTTTGGGTATATTCGCGTTTATCATTGTTGCTGCTGTACTTTTGCCGATCTACGGATTGGCTGGAAAGAACTTGGCCGGATAGACAAGATATAAAAAGCTTGCTTTTTAGGTCAGAAGCAGTATTATGATAAGCATAAACAAGTTAAATCTAAGGGGGGCACTCTCAAATGCTAGATAGAATCAAAAACCGTAAACAAGAAGGCTTTACCATCATCGAAGTCTTGATCGTCTTGGCGATCGCCGGTTTAATTATGCTCATCGTCTTCTTGGCCGTTCCAGCCTTGCAACGAAGTAGCCGTAACCGTGGTCGTGAAGCTGACGCCTCACTTATCGCTTCAGCTATAAGCGAGTGTGTATCAAATAATAATGGTACAATTGCAAACTGTGATGCAGTCGCCGCCAATAAAGTTTCTTTTGATGGATCAAAAGTTAATCAATTAACTGATAACCCAACCCAAAGTGCCGGTGTTCCTGCTGGAACTAATAAAAAAGCAGAATGGAAATTTGGATATCGTTGTAACGGATCTACACCTACTGCTGTCGGTGCTACTGCTCGTGAATTTGTAGTAGCTTATAAGACAGAAGGTGCCAGTGGCGACCTTGCTCGATGCATTAGCAGCTAGAGTTCGGAAACTACATTAATAATAAAGAAGCGGTTTAACCGCTTCTTTTTACATGGTAGGGTAGTAGTATGATAATTCTTTTGTTGGTTCTGATGGGTTTGTCTTTAGGTAGTTTCACCAATGCCCTCGTTTGGCGCCTCCATGAGCTTGATAAAAGGAAACCCAAGTATTCCCGCAACCAGCTTTCAATAGCTCGTGGGCGGTCTATGTGTGTCCACTGCGGGCACATACTGAGCTCTCGTGATCTTGTTCCAGTCATTAGCTGGTTTACGCTTGGCGGAAAATGTCGGTATTGTCAAAAGACAATCCCTGATACACCCGTTCCTGAACTAGTGACTCCAATGTTATTTGTTGTGTCTTACCTGGTATGGCCATATGGAT
>CAYXHO010000042.1:0-7574 GCA_964465215.1 uncultured Candidatus Saccharibacteria bacterium
TTAGGTCTCGACGGTGCTGCCCATTCCTTTATTCCCCGCCTGTCGCCACTCCGCGAAAAAACGGTTAATCCGGCAGACAAATAATGATTGTAGTGCAAGCCATACTGCTAGGAATTATCGAAGGACTGACCGAGTTTATTCCCGTTTCCAGCACTGGTCATCTGATCGTAGGCGAGCGCCTACTGGGCTATAAAGACGCCGCTGAACTGTTTACCGTGGTGGTGCAGTTGGGTGCCATTGCGGCGGTGGTGTGGTATTTCCGCAAAGATTTGTTAGAGAAAGTTCGCGGGTTGTTGGTGGGTAGTAAGTCTATACGGCGGTTTTGGCGCAACTGGATCATTGCCAGCATTCCGGCCGGCCTGACAGGACTGCTCCTAGCCGACACTCTGTCTCGCTTTGCGACGGTTAAAACGGTGGCTGTATCTTTATTGATCGGTGGTGTAATCATTTGGTTGATTGAGACCTATCACAAGCCTCGTTCCGCAAAAAGCGGCCCCCAGTTTGATCGGCTGACCAGCAAGCAAGCGCTGCAAGTGGGGTGTTATCAAGTGTTGGCCTTGGTTCCCGGAGTGTCGCGTTCTGGCGCAACCATCATGGGAGGGTTACTTAGCGGGCTAGACCGGGTGACGGCAACGGCCTTTTCGTTTTATCTGAGCATTCCTATTCTGGTACTGGCTGGTGGCTACAAGCTCGTTAGTGATGGCGATAAACTCAGTCAGATTAGTGGCGGATCGGCTGCGTTGTTGCTGGGAACAGTGGTTTCATTCATCTCTGCTTTAGCGGTAGTGCACTGGCTACTGTCATATGTGTCAAAGCACGACTTTAAAATCTTTGCTTACTACCGAATAATACTCGGTTCGCTTATTCTGCTCGTTCTAGCGCTTACGTAGCCAGCGGTAGGCCAAAGCGCCGGTGGCAATGCCGAGGGCAAAAGTGCCCAGGCGGGTCAGATGTGCTCGATCGGCGGCGTGGGTGGTTGCTTCTTCAACGTGCTCGATGGCTTGAGCGGCTTCTTGGCGAAACTTTTCCAGCATAGCTTGCGAACTGGCAAACCTAGTTTCGATACCCGAAAGCCGGGTGTGATTTTCGGCAATCGAATTGAGCAGTTCTATACAGGCGGCATCGCTGTCGCACGTGGTGAGATCTGAGATAATACACGACGTATTGTCAGCGCCAGCAACATGAACGCTAACGGCAAGCACCTTGGTGCCAGGGCGGCGCATGAGTTTAAAAGTGCCTTTATTAACTGGCTTCATAACTTTTATGCGTTGCCCAAACCGGTTGCGCTGCGGTTCATCTTTACTGCCACTTGGGGCGAAGGCCAAGATCTGTCCGCCTTCGGCCAGTTGCTTATCCAGTTCGGCCAGCATGCGGGTATTGCAGGCATCGATGAGTTCCGACGGAATAGCCGCGGTCGATTTCTTGGATGACTCGGTACGCGGGAAGCTCAGGAATATATTGCCAACTAGCTGCAAGATGTTGATAGCTGAAGCTTCTAATCCTTCTTTGTCGCGTACACCCAGTTGGGCCAACATGCGGTGCAGAATAATGTTGAAACCTGCGGCGGACAGGGCTGGTAGTTCGTTAGTCAGGGCATGTCGAGCAAGGGCTACTCGCAGCGCTCCCAAAACCAGACCAATGTCATAAATTTCACCGTGGTTGGTGATAACCGACACACTTTCGCCCGATTCGAGTGATTCACGAATGGCACTGAGCGTGTCGGGCTGACTGGAAAAACAGTCAATTAGTCTCAAGAAACCGGGTCGAAACTCCTCACCCTTGATGGCAATAAATTCTTCGACGCCATCGAGTTCAAGAGCTGGAACGCGGACATCGTCAAGCATTTGTCCGGGGTGTTTTTGTGGATCAAAATCAATTGGTGTAAATGGGCCTTTCTGCCCACTGTGACCGGCACCCTGGCTGGCGAGCTGGTCATAGACGTGCTTAGCCCACAGTGGTGAGGCTAAATCTTGTTCGCCGACTTCAAGCATTGTTCTAGGGAGTTCTTCAGGGGCGGAAGGAAAAGTTTCATGATCAAGCATGCTGCAAATTCTACACTGTTTTAGGACTTCTACCAAAAGCATTTTGGTGCCATACTACCTGTAGTTAACAGTATAAGAAGTGGAATCACGTGCAAATCGTGAGCTGTGCCGCAACTGTAAGGCTGGGAATACCCGGCTAAGCCAGACACACTGTAAAGTCTTCCGTGCAGAAGCAGATTACCCTCTGTTCTTGCTCGGCAAGATGCGAGGGTTTTTAGATGGCAGGACAGGACACAAGCGTCATACAACAGAACAGAGTAGTTGAACTGTATCCTAATGGCCCGCCATTTTTTTATGGACCAGAGTTTGATCAGCCAGCTCTGGTGATTGATTTGGAAAGACGGCGACCATTGGCAGAGGTACACCGACTGCCGGTACCAGATGGCGAAGAATATGGCTTAAGTCTGACCAACCATAGGGAGGTGGGCAAGATAGCTGTGCGGGCAGTTATGCATACCGATCCAGAAGCATTGCATTCACCCGAAGTTGAAGGCATGCGTAAGTCATATTTGAGTGCGCTTGGCGAAACGCTAAAAACTCCTCTTGCAGCTGGTGAGCATGTGCGTATTGAATATCGTAATAGTTTTGCGGTAATCGACGGTGAGCCAGTTACCGAAACCGGAACCCCGCTCCATGTACTTATTAGTAATGGTGCAATCACGTCTTATCAGACTGCCAAGAAACAGACGTGTCAAAAACAGCGGCAAGGTTGGAACTTGCAGGGCAAACGCGACGAAGCTGATCTGGCGTTACTAGTTGAGCATATAGTTCCGATGCTGAAGCCCGATAGTGATCACAACACGGTGTTTGCCGTGTCGGCTTATCCTGAAGATATGGTTCGGTTTTATGGTTCCTTTGCTCAAGAGCGCGGTTACAATGTAGATTTTGAATGTGCCATGTTGCAGGGGTATCACCGAGATGAAGATGGACGATTGCAAACCCGCGTACTGTCTATAGATAAAAGCAACGTTGGAGCGCTAGCTGATTTACTACGTCGATATGGTGCCGATATCCCCGAAGGAATTAGACCACACGAACTCATAATCCATGCTGTAAAAATGCAGATGACCAAACAAGAGATGGACGCCTGGATGGACGCCTTTGTTGATGAATACGAAGCATCTCAGGGCCTTGCACCTAAACGAGCCACAACACTGCAGGTTTTAGCGGATCAGCCAGAACTTTGTGAGCGAACATTTCAAGAAATGTATTTGCCCATCGCTGCCTCACTTGCATTAGGCACCAAGACTGCAGAAGTTTTTGATCTGGCAGCTGTAGCAGAGCCGGTTGCCGATGCCATGGATGACTATAACCGGCGGGCGGTGCGGGCGGTGTATCTTGAAGAAGATTTTACCGACGCTCATGCCCGGACTATGCACGGCGTAGTGCTGTATACGGCTGGCAAGATGCTCTGTGATTATTTGAAAGACAGTGACGCATTTGAACAACGGGTTCCACTTGCCGATATCTCACCTGTTCTCTACCGTCCTCCGGAAATCGTGTTATTCGACAGTACCTCGGCGTTTATAGAGCAAGCCGGCAGTCACTTCCAGCGTGGCGTGCGCCGTGGTGAATCAATGGGTAACTGTGGTGCGCTCTTTAAATTCGGAGATAGTACAACACGGCAACGTGAGTTTGGCGATGTCGATAGTCAAGAGTCGTCGCTCGGTACTGACCCCCTTGATGCTGGAGACGGCAAAGGCCCACTGTGGTTCAAATGTAAAAGGGGTCATTTATGCAAACGTCCGTATGGCGGCACGCTTCCAGAGTGCTATCGCTGTAAAGACGGTGGCAATAGTGTAGGCTGTAAATAATGAAGCGCATCGGCATTTTTAGCGGGACGTTTGACCCGGTGCATACGGGGCACATTGCCTTTGCTCTGCTGGCTGCCGAAAAAGCCGATCTGGATGAGGTGTGGTTTGCACCCGAGGTGAAGCCTCGCCGTAAGCCTCATGTTACGCATTATGCCCACCGAGTAGCCATGCTAAAGCTCGCTACGCGGCCGTATAAAAAACTACGTGTTTTAGAATTGCCGGATCGCTATTTCTTGCCGGCCCAAACCCTCAACAGGTTACAACAGAGGTTTCCGCACGACCAGCTAGTGCTGTTACTTGGATCGGATTTATTTGAGCATCTAGCGCACTGGCCACGTGTAGAAGTGTTACTGGCTGCCATGGGTTTGGTGGTTGGCGCGCGGGGCACGTACGACGTGTCAGAGGCGCTAGTGCGGTTGCCAAAGCTACCTGCTCAGCCGCGTGAATTTCATGTACTGGACAGTATTGAGCGACACGTTTCCTCGGCTACCATCCGAGCCGATCTGCGAGCCGGCAAACCCAACGAGCATCTCGTACAAAGCGTCGCCAACTACGCCACGAAGCACTGGCTATACCATGATGTAGCTTCGGCTAAGAAGCGTGCCTAAGGGGCGGTTGGCAGATCTTCGGCTTCGACTAAGTGAGATTCCAAATAGAGAAGGTGCTTTTCGCGGAAGCGCTTGAATTCGGTCTTGTTAAAACCATTGCGCTTAATAAAGCTGCTTATTTTTTCGCTGCCAATAAAGTGCGGTAGCATGACGTAGCTGGCGCCTTCTTCATATAGTTCAGCGGCTTGGGTGGCTCGGTCAGCGGAGCAGACAAATACGGCACCCGGATTATGGGTTTTGAGCCAATGCGCTAATTGGTGGTTAGTTTCAGTATCGCTAATAGTAGAAATAACTAGTTTACTTTTTGCTAGGTTAATTTCGTCGAGCAGTTCAGGGTCGGTGGCATCACCATATACGTAGTTGATGTGCCGACGCTCCAGACTTTCTATGTTTTCGGGGTCGTAGTCGACTACTACATATTTCTTGCCCATACTTTCAAAGACTTTTAAAAATTCATGACCACCCTTGCGGTAGCCAAACAGTACAATGGGATTATTTTGCAACCCATGCCGCGTATCGCTGGTCTTGGTGACATGTCGTTCAAACAACCGCAAGTGTGGCTCGAGGCTGGTAAACAACGAGTCATCGTACTTAATAAGGTAGGTTGAAATAGCAAAAGTGATAAGCGCGGTGAGCGTCAGGGCGGCCGAAGCTTGTTCGCCCACAAAACCCGAAGCCTTAGCGGCAACCAAGAACACGAGCGAGAATTCGCTCACTTGACTCATAGCCACAGCCGCCTTAAAGCTAGCTCGTTTGGTGTAACCCAGTCCACCCATAGCCGTTAAGACGCTCAGTGGTTTGACGATCAACACGACCAGCGTTAGAGCAATAGCTTGGCCGAAGACGCCGCCAAGTTGTCCGGGAGACATGCTCTGCCCGAGGGTAATAAAGAAGATGACTAAAAAGAAATCGCGGACTGGTTTGAGGCGGGAAGCCATTTCGCTGCTATAGGGCAGACTAGCCAAGCTCACACCGGCAAACAAAGCACCAATTTCGATGGAAAATCCCGCTTCCTTAAAGAGCAGGGCTAGTCCAAGCCCCCAACCAAGAGAGAACAAGAGCAATAATTCTTTGCTGTGCTCCAAGGTTTTACTCAGTGCTGGCATGACAAATTTGACAAATAAATACATACCCAAAGCTAGCACGGTACCACGCAGCGCTAACATGAGTACGGTTTGCAGTGGATTGCCTTCACCGGCACGGGCAGCTAAACCGATTTTCGCCAGGGTGGCGACAATGTCCTGTAACAACAAGACACCAATGGTAATCTGGGCGTACAAGCGGCTGGTTTCTTTTTTATCGTTCAGTAACTTTACGATGATAATGGTGCTACTCATAGCCAACCCGAGGCCCAAAATGGCTGATTCCATTCGCCCAAACCCAAGAAGCTGGGAAATTGCATAGCCCACGGCAGTTACGCTACCAATCTGTATTAGTGTAGTTGTAAAGACAGCTTTACCCACTCGGGAAAGCGTTTTGATACTTAAGTCGAGTCCGATGATAAACAGCAGCAAAGCCACACCCATGTCGGAAAGTCCGGTAAATGATGCGTCGGCGTGGATAAGTTTGAGTAGCGACGGGCCAGCTATGATTCCGGTAATAATATGACCAATGATGAGCGGCTGTCGCAGCAAGCGCATAATCAGTGCCACGAGCGAAGCTAGGGCAATGACTAGGCTGATTTCACTGAAAACAGTACTGTGCATACGAGTTAACGTCGGTTAGCTTTTTGCAGCATGGTGCCAGTGAGTGCACCGCCAACCACCAGCAAAGCAGCACCAAACCCAACAAGCAGGAGTTTAATGTCGTCATTGTCTTGCAGGCAGCCCAAGAGCGCAACAGCACCACCGGCAAAGAGCAGTGCAGCGCATGCTAAGGTATTTTCTTGACGATGGGTTAACTTAGTATTTTTCTTGACGGCAGATCGTTTGACGGATTTTTTCGTAGCCATTTTTTATCCTTTTTGTTTTGTTATTTAAGTGCAGTATACAAAAAAAGGTTGACAGCTGCAATATGCTTATGGCAAAATCAATGCATTCTTCGTGAGCAGCACTTGTAGGTGCTAAAAAGCTCCAAGAAAAACAAAAATATTTACAAAAAAAGTTGTTCCACGCGTTTTGAGACGGCGCTGGTGCACGTAAGTGAGATGAGGTTTTTGGTATGGGTATCAAAATAAAAACAATAAGTAGGGGCTATAAAGTGGAAGTCAAAATCAAAAAGGCTCGTTGGCAGCAATTCCTGCACTATTAGCAGGCGCTGAAACTATTGCAACTTCATTAGAATCAAACAAAAGGGCGCAGGCGAGAGCGCCTTTTTGAGCTGATCGACTATTGCCTAAGACGATCTCCTGGATTAAGGTGGTTGTATGTCAATTTCAGCCAAGATTGAACTTTTGGGTGGTGAGCAGGTACAGCACAGCCTATCACCATTGGTTATGCATGAGGCATTTAAGGTCGCAGTCGTTCCAGAAGATCGATATTCCTACCAGGTACATCCGTTTATTCCGGTTGATGGGCTTGATCTGACCGGACAATTACACGATGTGCTTGAAGCAGGCCAAGAACGGGGTGTGACCGCTTGGGCGGTAACGGCACCATATAAACGGGCGGTTCTAGCTGTTCCGACAGTTTCGTATGAAGACAATGAAACAATCGCAACAGAAGCTACCAACTTGCTTGTTACAAGCTCTTCAGGTTGGCAGGCATATAATACCGACGTTATAGGAATTAAACACAGCTTGGAACTTAAGGGAGTGGTTATGGAGGGTGCTTCAGTCATAGTGCTAGGAGCCGGCGCTACTGCTCAATCAGCAATTCGTGCGGTAGTGAACATGGGCGCGCAACATGTGACCGTTGCAAACAGAACGCTAGCATCTGCCGAGAAATTGGTTGATAAATGTCGACTCTCGAGTTCTGGCGTCTCATTTACGGCAGCTCCACTAGATATACAAGACATAGCTTTTGATTTCGCGGCAACCGAAGCAAACTTGATCATTAATACTACCGTTCCTGAGCGTGGATATGACTTCGACACGTCGCTTAATCCCATAGCTGAGTTTACTTTTTTAGCCAGGGCAACCCGAGCTTGCATGGATGTTAATTATCATCCGC
>CAYXHO010000043.1:0-7372 GCA_964465215.1 uncultured Candidatus Saccharibacteria bacterium
AACCACAAGGGGCTGCAAAATGCCATGTGCCTTAATTGAATCAGCTAAGCCCGCAAGTTCTTGCTCATCAAAATGAAGCCGAGGTTGTTCGGGATTTGCTCGTAGACGAGCTAGGGGGATTTTAGTAATTTTTTCGTCACTACTGGCCAATATTGAATTATCGAAATTTTGCGGAATGAGTGAATCAAACCCTCTTCCTAGTCCCTTAGACATGCTGTGAAATCTCCTTTGCCAACTGCTTATAACTTCGTGCACCTTTAGACCACTTATCGTGTTCAAGGATCGTTTTTCCATAACTTGGCGCTTCGGCCAATCGAACATTGCGTGGAATAATTGTATGCAGAAGTTTATTACCGAAATGTTTTTTCAACTCTTGGACAACTTGTTCGGATAATGAAGTCCGGCCATCATACATAGTAACGACAATGCCTAATAATTCTAGTGCCGGGTTCAAGCCCTGCCGCACGCGTTGCACAACATCCAGTAACTGGCCTAAGCCTTCCAGGGCATAGTATTCAGCTTGAACTGGAACCAGTACATAACCAGCTGCTGTGAGTGCATTTATACTCAGCAAACCGAGTGATGGCGGACAATCTATTAATATATAGTCATACACCAATCCGTTCAGTGCGCTACGCAATCGAAACTCACGCTGTTGCTCATTGGCCAAGTCGACTTCAGCAGCTGCAAGACCAGCGTTGGCCGGCAAAACATACACATTTTCAACGGTCGTATCTTTTACGATATCGGCCGCCGTCACTGTTCCAAACAATAAATCATATACCGTGCCATCGGCCGCATGCTTATCTAGACCAATGCCACTGGTGGCATTACCTTGAGGGTCAAGGTCAACAATCAGCACAGTCTTTTTTTGCTTTGCCAGATACGCAGCCAGATTTATAGTAGACGTCGTTTTGCCAACGCCACCTTTTTGGTTGAGTACCGCTATAATTTTCCCCATAAATCTACCTCTTATTTAACCATAAGCCTGCAGCTGAAGCCACCCTATTTACGTGAGAATATTGTGCGACGTGGCTCAAAAAGCGTCCACTCATCTTACCCTACCACTCCAGCAATAACGGCCACTTTTTTATCCAACGAGCAGACTTACCTACTTATCTACCCTGTTATATAACAGAATGATTTATTGTCACTAGTACTATACGGCTAGCCGCATATGGATTTTTTCATTAAAAAAGACCCCTTAAGTAGGGTCTTTAGTGGGGCAGTACTTACGTACTAAGCGATTTTATCGATAGTAATACGGGCACTACGTTGGCGATGACCGTGTACTTTATGTACGCGCTTCTTTGCCTTATAGCGGATAGCAAGTACCTTATCGCCAACAACTTGCTGTTCGGCAATAGAGGCAGTTACTTTTGCGCCTGTTACCTCAGGCGTGCCAACAGTCACTTGTTGATCGTTGATGACCAAAAGCGGAACAAATGTAACACTCTTTTCATCACCAAGAAGCTCAACATCAAGTGTCTGACCTTCTTCAACCAGGTACTGTTTACCACCGGTAGCGATTACTGCTTTTTTCATACTTTTTCCAATCTTTTTCGAAAAGTTACAACGTTCATAATATCAAATCTTCTCACCTCTGTAAATACCCTCTAGGTAATACCCTAGGTCAGCTTTTGCAGTGACACCGTTACGGTCGCCTGTTCTACCTTGACCTCATGTGTGTACGAATAGTCTTCAGCTTGCATTGAAAATACTTCAGCCAGGGTCTCTTGAGCAATCGTCTGTTTGTGCGATTCTAAGGCCCGCATAAGAGCTTTGTCTTTGGTAACGAGCGACAATGCAATTCTATCGTCAACGTCCAATCCAGCGGCCTTACGTGCGTTCTGGACGGCACGAATAACCTCACGCATTAACCCTTCCGCCTTTAGCTCATCATCAAGCTCCATCGTTAGCTCAATCACGAGTTTACTTTGATCATCACCAATCACAATAGTTTTCGAGTTAAACAATGTCGACTTAACATTCAGCTCTTCGTTGATGATATCTTGGAATTCTGCCAACGATTCAGCATCTGTTCCCCGTATTTCAGCCATCCGTAGTGGCTGTCGAACCTTTATACCAGCTTCAGCACGCTGTGAAAGTCCATCGGTAATCAACGATCTAAGTGCGGCCATCTGCTCAACAACACGTTCATTGACGTGACCGACTTCTGGCCAATCAAGTAAATGCACCGATTCTCCACCGGTTAATTTCTGGTACAATTCCTCAGCCAAAAACGGTGTGAACGGTGCCATGACCATAGCCAGTTGCACCAACACATAGTGCAGTGTTCGATAGGCATTATCCTTATCTGCATCATCGCCGCTCTTCCAGAAACGACGGCGACTTCGGCGAACATACCAGTTCGATGCATCATCTATAAACGGCAAGATTGGCTTTACCGCTCCAGACAGATCATAGGCTTCCATATTTTTTTCAATCTCAGAAGTTAATTGATGCACTCGGCTTACTATCCAACTATCAAGGGGATTTGTGCAGAGCTCTGATGGATCCTGATGATTGCCGTCCCACTCCCAACCATCTACTTCAGCATACATTGTAAAGAAATCGTACATATTCCATACCATAGATAGTTTTCGAGCAACATCGCTCACGTCTTTATCAATTAAGGAATAATCTTCACCGCTAGATAATGGACTTTGTAGCAATAAGAATCTGGCACTATCAGCAGAATATTGGTCCATGAGTACATTCGGATCGGTGTAGTTGCCGTAACTTTTACTCATCTTTCGACCGTCATTACCAGATAACGTTCCAGTCACAACAACGTTTTTAAATGCATTCTTGCCAAATAATCCAACATTTACAGCGTGGACGTAGTAGAACCAAGCTCGAACTTGGCTAACATACTCCACGATAAAGTCGCCTGGGAAGTTAGCTTCAAACTTTTCTTTATTCTCGAAGGGATAATGGAATTGAGCGAATGGCATGCTTCCGCTTTCAAACCAACAGTCCATTACTTTATCAATACGTTTGTAATGTACGCCATTTAAATCAAATTCAATGTCATCAACCCAAGGGCGATGGTAATCTTCTAGCTCAACGCCACTTAACTCTTTTAGTTCAGCGTAACTACCAACAACTTTGATATGCTCTTTGCCGTCTTTGTCTGTGCCCTTCCAAACGGGCATTGCTGTCGCCCAAAAACGATCACGACTCAAGTTCCAATCAGGAGCAGTTTGAATGGTCTTCTCAAAACGACCATGCTTAATATGCTCCGGAAACCAGTTAATATTTTCGGAGTTTTCTACTAACATTTTCTCTTTTTGGCCCTGGATATCCATAAACCAACTTGGATGAGCTCGATACATGAGCCGTGTCCCACATCTGTGACAATGAGGATAGCTATGGACCACATAATCAATCTTCCAGACTACACCACGAGAATACAAATCTTTGGCTATAGTCTTATTGACCTCCCAAACATTCTCACCTTTCCAAGTACCATCAGTAAACACGCCACTTTCGTCCAATGTATGAACAACTGGTATACCGACTTCTTGTGCGAGGGCAAAGTCCTCTTCCCCATAAGCTGGTGCAATATGGACAATACCGGAGCCGTCTTCATCACTGACATAATTGGCGTGCCATACCTTCTGAGCTTTATCGCCATGATCTTCGAACAAGGGTTTATAGCTCTTACCGACCAGTTCTTTGCCCTTAAACGTGCGCACTACTGTAAACTCTAAAGGCTGGTGTTTCTCGTTAGTCATCACTTTTTCGACGAGCGCTTTAGCTAAAACTAGCCTTTGACCATCTATATCGATCTCTACATAATCCATGTCTTTATGTACGGCAGTAGCCGTGTTAGATGGCAGCGTCCAAGGGGTTGTAGTCCATGCTAGGAGCGAATAATCCTCACCAACAACCTTAAACTTCACATAAACGCTTGGGTCAGTAACATCCTGATACGCCCCAGCATCCATGGTAACTTCATTCTTGCTAAGCGGCGTGGCGTCGCGAGTGCAATACATTAATACTCGTTCGCCTTCGTAAATCTTGCCCTTTTCATAGAGTTCCTTAAAGGCCCACCAAACAGATTCCATGAAATCTTTATCCATGGTTTTGTAAGCACCCTTAAAATCTACCCAGCGACCTATGCGATCAATGGTATCTTCCCACTCACTTCCGGTCTGAACCATATTTTCACGGTTAGCTACAATGTATTCTTCTAGACTAATCTTAGTTCCGATCTCTCGGCGGTCAGTTATACCTAATTTCTTCTCTGTAAAGGTTTCAGCCGGTAGGCCATGGCAATCCCAGCCCCAACGTCGCTCGACACGTTTACCTTGCATCGTATGATAACGAGGTACAGCATCTTTAATAATTGAACTTAGTAGCGTGCCAAAGTGTGGAGAGCCTGTGATGAATGGAGGTCCATCATAAAAAACATAGGCATTGCTTTTAGGTCGATTTTCGACCGACTTTTCAAAAGTTTTGTTCTTCTTCCAGTACTCGACGAGGTCTTTTTCGTACTCCAGGGCTCGGCGCCGTGTGCCAGCTTTGAATTTCATGTCTAGTCTCCTTATGTTCTTTAAAAAGAAAAAATCATTTCTTTTAGCCGCCAGATCCCGATGTTGCATCCGGGAGGTACCATCTGGCTTCCAAAAGAAATGATTCTTTTTGGCACTTATTTATCGCTGTTACGGGCGGCCCGGTTAGATCTACTCGGCATAGCCTTTCTGCTAACTGCTTCGCGGTTGATGGCCGCTCATCTATCGAATACTCTTTACGACAGAACGCATTTGTAATTTTTACTATAGCGTACAATCACCCTTTTCTCAAGATCTAATGATCTTGGGTGTAATAAGCCAACTCATTCATAAGTGGCAAAATAGGTCCCTGCCAAGCACGCAATAATGTTCCACTATTATCGAGTGCTAGTATCGCCGGATACTGCACAATGTCATACAACGTGGCGGTGGCCGCTCCATCGCGTGATTCTAGGCTTACTAGTTCAATTTTTTTACTGGTTTGGCGAGAAAAATCCCGGGCGAATGATTCAACATTCCGGGCGTGGTCGGAGTGTGGATGATAAAGAATAACCACTTTCATTTACTACTTAGTGTAGCATACGAAAAACGGGGATAATTCCCCGTTTTTCTACCAAGCCTGCACGTCCTTAGAACTAGCTACAACCAGTTGTACTGCCGCAAGCCGTACAGACATAGCAACTTCCTGCGCGCTGAGTCTGATTACCGCAGTTGTAACACAGTGGCGCCGTGTCATCTTTAGATTGCTTTATGACGGTAGCCTTAGGAGCAACCGGTTCTTGAGCAGCCGTAACATGATCATCGGTGTTTCGCTCGGTCGCAGCCAACAAACTGGTCTGCACGTCGGGCATATCATCGAGATCGGCTAGTCCCAACTCTAATCGGTCGTCAAAGCTCAGATAGTCAAGAGCAAGCCGACGAACAATATAGTCAGTGATAGAGCTTGCTGTGCGAATATCAGCGTCGTCTGTGAGTCCCGCTGGAGCAAAGCTCGTTCCACGAAGGGTCTTAACATAGCTTTTCAGTGGCACACCGTACTGCAAACCATGGCTGACACTTATGGCGAATGAATCCATCAGCCCGGATAATGTAGAACCCTGCTTGGAGACATTAATAAACAATTCTCCAGGCGTACCATCTTCATATTCACTGACGGTGAAGAATCCGCTCAGATCAGCAATATGGAATTTGTACGTACTGCTCTTGCGTCGCTTCGGCAAAGCTCGGCGAACTGCACCTTTGAGAACGATCTTGTCATCAAGCGCTTCAGTCGCTGTTGATGCCACTTGTTTGTCACCTTCTTTTTTGGCCATACTCAGTGGCTGACCAACCTTACAGTTGTCACGATACACGGCTACTGCTTTAAGACCCATCTCCCAGGCGTCCATATGAAGCTGCTCGATGTCTTCTACGCTCGCTTCTTCAGGCATGTTGACGGTCTTACTTATAGCACCGGAAAGGAACGGCTGAACGGCGGCCATCATTTTAACGTGTCCCAGGTAATGAATTGAGTTATCACCCATCGAACAAGCAAACACTGGACGATGCTCATCTTTCAGGTGCGGTGCACCGGTGATTGTCTTTTCGGTATCAATGTAGGCGACGATGTCGTCAACTTGCTTCTTGGTGTAGCCTAATGCCGTGAGTGCTCGTGGAACCGTTTGGTTTACGATGTGCATAGTGCCACCTCCAACTAACTTCTTGACCTTGACCAAGCCAAGGTCAGGCTCAATACCAGTTGTGTCGCAGTCCATCATCAAGCCAATTGTTCCAGTTGGTGCCAAAACACTAGCTTGAGCGTTACGAATACCATACAGCTGACCCAGTTCTACGGCTTCGTCCCATGCTGTTGCAGCTGCGCTCAAAAGGTCCTCTGAAACTAAGCTGGCATCAATATCATCAACTGCCTGACGATGCATTTTCAGGACCCGAATCATTCCTTCTTGATCTTTATGATAGCCAGCAAATGCTCCCACTCGACGTGCTAATTTAGCACTTGTTGCGTACGAGTGACCCGTAAGAATGGCGGTAATTGCTGCAGCAATTGCTCGGCCTTCTTCAGAATCATAGGGTAGTCCCAAAGCCATTAAGAGTGCTCCTAGGTTGGCGTAGCCAATTCCAAGCTCGCGGTAGGCTTTAGCATTCTTGGTGATGTTCTCTGTTGGGTATTCAGAGTAGCCGACCAAGATTTCTTGGGCTGTGAAAATAAGTTCCACAGTGTGTTTGAAGGCTTCAATATCAAATGAGCCGTCGTCTTTCAGGTACTTCAGCAAGTTGAGACTAGCTAAGTTGCAGGCCGAGTTATCTAGGTGCATATACTCACTACATGGATTGCTACCGTTGATACGGCCAGCATTAGGCGTGGTGTGCCACTTATTGATGGTAGTATCGAATTGCATTCCCGGGTCAGCGCATTCCCATGCTGCTTCAGCAATTTGACGGAACAGATCTCGTGCCTTAATAGTCTTTATAGTCTTACCACTGGCCACGGCTTTGAGGTCCCAATCTTTGTCGGCGCGAACAGCTTCCATGAATGCATCAGTGACGCGAACTGAGTTATTAGCATTCTGATATTGCACTGAAAAAATATCTTTTCCATCCAACGACATATCAAAGCCAGCTTCTTGTAATACTCGAGCTTTACGCTCTTCAATAGCTTTTGCCCAAATAAACTCTTCGACATCTGGATGATCTGCATTCAGAATTACCATTTTTGCAGCACGGCGGGTTTTACCGCCACTCTTTATTGCGCCAGCTGAGGAGTCGGCACCACGCATAAAGCTCATCGGACCAGATGCCAGACCGGCACTTTTTCCAAGTGGCTCAACTGAAGCACGTATGGTACTAATGTT
>CAYXHO010000044.1:0-6099 GCA_964465215.1 uncultured Candidatus Saccharibacteria bacterium
CGTTTTTATCTATCATCTGGCCTATTGTACCGCAAGTACCCCTGTAAGGCTACTTAGCTTGCAGGTGCGTTAGTACTTCTTCCATAGACTGACGAGATTTTGGACGCTCAGCCGCTTCGTCGTTATTTCGATAGCCAAAGGCAATGGCATATTCACTGGAGAGGTTTTTGGCTTTAAGGCCAAGAATTTCGTCGAACTTATTGTGATCAAAACCTTCCATTGGTCCAGCGTCTACGCCCAGCAGTGCGGCTGCCTCAATCATCGCGCCAAGAGGAATGTACACCTGTGCTCGCACCCATGAAGCGAGTTGTTCATCGTCTTTGCCGGCTATGACGCCGTCAATAGCATCACGCAGCCCTTGCAGTTCTGCTTCGGCAACACCCATAGCTTGAGCGGCTCGGGCAACACGGTTTTTGGATAATGTTTCACGAGCATCAGTGCGCTTAGCAACTACCAAAAAGTGGGGTGCATCTTTTACTTTCGCCTGAGGACTAGCCTCGTCATATAGCTTTTGTTGGAGCGTTTTGTCTTCTATGAGAATGAAGTGCCAGGGTTCTACCCCAAAAGCACTGGGAGCTAGTCGCCCGGCTTCCAAAATTGTCTGCAAGTCTGCTTCGGGTACTTTTTTGTCAGGATTAAGCAGTTGTGCGGCGTATCGCCAGTGCATGGCAGCAGTAATTTTTTCGTTCATGGTTCTCCTTACGTTTTGATTAGCTTTATGCTATACTTTGTATAGTAAAGTCATTACTATATTTTGTAAAGTATTAAATGTAGAACCTATGAGCAATGAATGTCCACCTCTCGAACCAAAAGAAGGCTGCTTGTCCAGCGCTCTAAGCGTATTGGGCAACAAATGGTCTGCGCTTATTCTCCGCGACCTGAGTAGTGGACCAAAGCGATTTGGCGAGCTAGAAAAATCATTGCACGGCATCAGCCCCCGTACCCTTTCTCAACGACTCGATGATCTCGAAGTTTGCGGCGTCATTACTAAAAAGTCATTTAATGAAGTTCCACCGCGAGTGGAGTACACCATCACCAAAAAAGGACAGGATTTTGTGCCTGCCCTGCAAGCTTTAGCAGATTGGGGCGCTAAGTATTATCAGCAGCCTGCGGCGTAAAATCGAGGGCGCAGGAGTTAATGCAGTAATGCTGGCCAGTCGGTGAATCACCAGCAGTAAAGACGTGTCCAAGATGACCACCACACTGGGCGCACAACACTTCAGTGCGCTGCATGCCTTGTGAAGTATCGGGCACCAATTTGACCGCATCGTTACGTGACAGCTCTGAAAAGCTTGGCCAACCAATAAGACCCGGCTCGGCTGAATCATATTTACTGCTGCTCTTAAAAAGTTCGTTTCCGCAAGCGGCACAAACATACATGCCCGACTTGTTGTGATGCAAAAAGTCGCCGCTTCCTGGAGCCTCAGTTCCCTTTTCCCGCATGACGCGGTACTGCTGGGGCGTTAACCTTTTGCGCCACTCGTCATCACTGAGTTGCATTATTTTTTGGCCGATTTATCCAGCTTTAAGCCGGTAACCACCCAGTAGATTACTGCTGAAACAGCGAGCAAGGTAATGAGGGCTGACAAAATGGCACCCCAGCCGATGGTCATTGCCCGACTACCCGCCGTAATGGTGAAGTCCAGCTGTTCAAGTCCTTTCGTGTCACCAACTACAAAACCTACAATCGGATTAATGAGGTTTACGACGATTGATTCCACTGCCTTACCTACTTGCGTTCCAATAGCCAGACCAACGGCCAGTCCCACAACCCCATGGGTTCGAACGAAAGTCATAAACTCTTTCAGTTGTTTGTTCATACTATCCCCTTTAACTTCCTATGGTTTTGGTATACACCAGGTACGCGAGGCGCGCTACTGCGGCCGACAAAACACTACCCCACAGTAAATCAATAACCACGATTTTGAGCGGAAAACCTTTTAGCGTTGCGTAATTAGTAAGGTCGTATGTTGCGTAACTCACCAGGCCAAAGAATGCGCCTGCCAACAGTACGCTTCCAGCAGCATCAGCCTTCAGTGCCGGTGCTACTACAAAATATATAAGGCCGGCAATGAAAATAGCGTAAAACAATGCTGCCGCAGCCCACTTAACATCGCTAGTCATCAGCCCTTTGAGCTCGGTGGCGTACAGCTTTTTGGCAATCACACCCAACCAAATTGCATCGAACAGCACAAAAAACCCTGCCGCAATCGCGTACAAGGCCGGATAGTTGATATTCATGAGACCCTCCTTATTTCTTATTCAAGTATAGCGCGCGTTGGCTTGGAGGGAAATGTTCAATCGCATACCGCAAAGCAGTGCGCGGCATACGAGGTGCAAATGCATCGAGAAATGCTATGAGTAATGAACGGTCCCGCTTGCCTACCTCGCGAAGCATCCAGCCGGTAGCTTTGTGAATGTAATGGTGGGTGTCGGAAAGATTTTGCTCAGCCAATTTAAGCGTCCAACCAAATTCACCGTGCCGAATAAATTCTCCGGCAGCCAAAATGGCAATTCGCCGCTCCCAAATATTCTTGCTGCGCGAAAGTTTGGCGATAATTTTTTTGTCTTTATCAAACACATAATCACCCACAATATAACTGGCCGAAGAATCTACCAGGTCCCAGTTGTTAATCCACCGAGTATTTTTAAGATAGAGGTTGTAAATTTCGGCTTTGGTAGCAGCATCACCCCGTTGGTACTGCTTAACCCAAATGAGGAGAGCTGTGAGCCGTTCTTCGTGTACTGTAGAGTGCAGCAGTTCTGGCACATCACCGGGACTCAACTTTATATAGTACCGTCCCACGATAGCCCGCTGCTTCGGAACGGTCACGCCAAGGAATTCATCCTTGTCTCCTGGCTCAAGCTTAAAGAAATGGGGTAAAAAATCTGCTTTAGCCGGGTCCGCTTGATCGCGCAATTCTTGCCGGATAGTATGAATTACATCCACCATAACAGCTACCTACATACTTTCGGGCGCGTGAATACCCAGTAACCCTAGGCCGCGCTGCAGTGTATCTGCATACAACTGCACAAGATACAGTCGCTCTGCCTCGCGCGCGTCACCAACAACACGATTATGTTCATAAAATCGGTTAAAGACCTGTGCAAGTTCATACAAATACGTACAAATAACGTGTGGGCTCAGCTCTTGTACCGCCCGTGCACAAACATCGCTATACTCAGCAATTTTAGCTACGAGCAAGCGTTCGTCTTCTTGAAGCTCACCCGGTGCGCTTGCTTGTATGGTCGACTTGCGCATAATACTCTGAGCGCGAGCATGCGCGTATTGCAGATATGGCCCACTATTTCCCTCGATACTTACCGCCTCACCTACGTCAAACACGACATCGCCGCCGACCCGCACTTTTAAGAATTGGTATCTGAGCACAGCCGCCACAAAGTCATCTGTGGGAGTACCGCCTCGAGCGGTAATTGCCTTCCCTACTTCATCAAATAACCAGGCAATTTCAATAACGTCACCCGATCGCGAACTCATTTTGCCGGTGGTCAGTTTTACGGTGCCCGTCGGAATATTAACGGTCACATCCTTAAACTCGGGCATAGACTGCTCGGCTGCCGCTATAACACCCTTGAAGTAATCTCGCTGTTCTTCGGCAGTGACAATATAACTTTTATCGGCAGCGAGATAGTCGTGCTTTAGCTTCATGAGCCCTAGATCACGCGCCGCATACAACCCCAAGCCGCTCGCAGTTACAAACACGTTATCGAACGATCCGTATTGACTACCCGGGAAAATCAGTGCCCCATCACTTTCTTGAAAGACTTTTGGAACATGTGCCTTGACGATGCTAACACCTATCGGGTCTGCTTCGCTTTCTAAGAATCGTTTTTCAATGGGCTTATTGCCAATACGGCCAACGATGTCGTCAATCTGCTCAAAGCTCCATGCCTTACAGGTGCCATACACTGCAGCGTACAATGGGTCTTTGCGACTAAACGACTGTTTAGCGAGCTCATCGATTGCTGCTTTGGCATCTAAATCTTCTTTGTAAGCAGCAGCTCCCTCGGCGTACATGCGCGACATAAATCGGTTGCGCTCCGCCGGTTCAATTTCCTCTAATCGAGCTGGGTCGCCGTCGACATATTTCAGAATGCTATACATACTCTTACCCACATGTGCGCCTATGTCACCGTGGTAGCTCACCCGATGCACTTCATTACCGGCAGCTTCGAGCAAGTTAGCAATAGTGTCGGCAATAATCGCGTTAAAGGCATGACCAATGTGCATAGCCTTAAAGGGATTGGGATTATTGGTTTCGATTATTACAACGCGATCGGTATCTTCACCTTTCTGTTGTGGGGAGTGTGCCTGTTGCAGTAAGTATTGGTCATCAAAACGAATATTAATAAATCCTGGACCAGCTATAGCAATTTCAGAAACCTGGTCTTTGAGCGTTTCCCGAAGTTCTGCGGCTAATTGTTCGGCAATTGCTCGCGGATTTTCACCCACCTGCTTGGCAAGCTGTAAAGCAACATTGGTAGCGACATCGCCAAATTGCGGATCGGGACGCGACAAAACAACGTCCACCTGGACGTTAAAAAGTTGCTGCACACTCGCAGCAATTGATGTGGCAAGTTCGTTCATACCGGCTATTTTACCTGTTTTCGACGTGGCTTACCAGGGAGGACGCCCGGTTGCATGAAGCACAGTACTAAATACCCAACGCTGATCAGCATAAAGAATAAGAAGGTCGTTAGCAGCAACGGTGCCCCTTCGTGCGGGCTGGTGAGGCTGTCGGTAATATTTGAAAGTAAACCGATAGGGTTGATTAGTACATCCCACGTATTCCAGCGCATATATCTCCCCAGATAAATCGCGTACCCGCAGAGCAAAAATATTCCGGCAATAACCCGGTGGGCCGAAGCTCGATTGACACGGCGTAAAAGTGCCTGGTGCACCGGTAAAACTGCGGCGTACCCCAATAAAAGTCCGGCGACTGCAAAACTAAACAACATGACCGAATCAAAAAGCAGCGTCTTGTTGCTGACTTCGGCAATATGAATAAGATCAGTGACCACGTAAAAGCTATTTGGCAGAAAGCCCAACCACAAAGCAGTGAGTAAAACATTGGGCGTATCCAGCCATGAGCTACGCTGTAGACGTCGCATTAAAATGATCACAACGCCAAGCGGTACACCGGCAAGCAGAATATTCCATAGCATATAGCCAAACAAAAAACTGTCGAATAGAATAACCCTGAGGCCAAGCAACACCACAGAGAACACCACCGCTAGTCCGATACCTCGCCAACGCTGAGCGTGATCCATAGCACCAGTATACCTCGAATTGCCCGACCAGTGTACGACAAGGGTTTTGAAGTAAGCGTAATCATATTTGTGGTAAGATAGCCTGAAGATTATGAATCACTTTTTGTTTGCGATTATTTTTTTCTTGCCAGCAGGTGCTGGCAACGTAGCCCCCATCTTGGCAAAGCATATTCCCCTGTTGCGCCACTGGAAAACACCGCTTGACGGTGGTGCAACGTTTCGGGGCAAGCGCGTGCTCGGGCCGAATAAATCCTGGCGGGGCCTCGTAACTGGCGTATTGGCTGGCGGCCTCGTGGGTCTGGTGCTGTATCCAATCATTACTGACGTTAGCAGCTCGGCTGAACATTTCATTATTGGCGCAACGATTGGCTTTGGCGCCCTACTCGGTGACGCATTAGAAAGTTTCTTTAAACGACAACGCGGCGTAAAGTCTGGCGACAGTTGGCTGCTATTTGACCAACTTGACTATGTCATTGGAGCACTCGTTTTTGGTGCCCTGTTCGTTCGGCTCAGCTTTGCTGATTATCTGGCAGTTATAGTGTTTTATTTTGTTGGCCACCTAATCATGACCTACATTGGATTTTTACTGGGCCTCAAAGACAAGCCTATTTAGCCCGCACAAAAGCCTCAACCCGAAAAGCTTCGCGCAAAAATTCTCGCCCAAATGCAGTTATTAGCGCCTCGTACTGAGACGGCATGGCCTCAAGAGCATCTTGTTTGCAATCACAGAGACTGGGCGTACACTCCAGGCAAATATCACAGTGCGTATCTTCAACAAGCGGTGGCTGGTCGATATTGAAAAACATG
>CAYXHO010000045.1:0-6094 GCA_964465215.1 uncultured Candidatus Saccharibacteria bacterium
AATGTGGCGCTCTAGCCAAATGAGCTAATCGCCCGAAATTATTGGACCTACATACTTTACCACAAAACTAGTGCTATTAATAGTCTCCAAAGGGCACCCCTTCAATAGGTTGATTTTAGGCATTACCACAAATGATATAAATTAAGTCGATCTTTTCCGCAGGTAATAATGTAGAAAAAACGACATTTATGTACTAGCCATATAGTACCAACCTTGTTATGATGATTGAGGTGAAGTTTTGAGATTAGTTTTTTTGAAACTAACTCGTTGGACAGTACGTCCATACATGAAGGCGGTTGAATGCAATGCGAGAACATTCAACCGTTTTTTATTTGTTTTAGTTTCTGATGACTAACAGGGGTATGCTATAATACTAGGGCAATGAAACGGACTCACCACCCGTCGAGCAAGCCCCGGTATGGTAAGAGCAGGGCAAAAAGGCGCTTACAAGAGTAAAAGTCGAGGTGGAACCTCCCGGAAACACTAACTCCAGGGACCAAGACGCGGAAAGGTATACTAATAGTACATACCAAGCCGCGCTTTTTTAATTGCCACTAAGATGAAGGAGAAGTTATGGCAGAAAAACAAGACCAACTACACGCAATGCGCCACTCATTGGCACATATCATGGCGACTGCCGTAACGACTATATGGCCGGACGCCAAACTAGGTGTAGGACCGGTGGTAGAAAATGGATTTTATTACGATATCGATCTTGGAGACCAAACTATCTCTGAAGAAGATTTTGCGACTATCGAAAAAAAGATGCGCGGCATCATAGCCCAAGATCAAACGTTTGAACGCTATGAACTACCTATTGAAGAGGCAATCACCTGGGCTACTGATGCAGGTCAACCATATAAGGTAGAGCTCCTCAATGATCTTAAGCGCGCCGGTACTACGGTTGCCAAAGAACTAGACGCCGAAGAGCTAGGGACAATTGCAGACGGTGAAGCGCAGGTTGAGAAGGTATCGTTCTATCGCAATGGAGATTTCACAGACTTATGTCGCGGCCCACACGTTATTTCTACAGGTAAAGTCGGGGCATTTAAACTCATGCGAATTGCCGGTGCTTACTGGCGCGGCAAAGAATCTAATCCACAGATGCAGCGTTTGTACGGCGTCGCCTTTGAAACACAAGCTGAGCTCGACGATTATTTGCAACTTTTGGAAGAAGCCAAAGCTCGCGATCACCGTATACTGGGTGAGCAGTTACAGATTTTCACCATAAATGAAGAGGTTGGTAAGGGCTTACCGCTGTTGTTGCCGAGAGGTTCAAAAATAAAAGAAATACTTGGCCGTTATATGCGTCAACTTGAAGAGGCACGCGGGTATCAGTATGTCGATACGCCGGTTATTGCTCATGAGCGTCTCTATCAACAGTCTGGTCATGCACAATTTTATGCTGACGACATGTTTACTATTGTCGACTCAGAAGGTGAAAAGTTTTATGTATCTCCAATGAACTGTCCGCACCACCATAAGGTGTACGAACGACTAGTCACTAGTTATAACAATTTACCACTGCGACTCGCCGAGCAATCCGGACTGTACCGTCATGAATTGTCTGGAACACTGACGGGTCTTATTCGGGTGCGGGGGCCTATAACCCAGAATGATGCGCATATTTATGTAACTCCCGACCAGCTTAAAGCTGAGTTTATTGATGTACTTAAGCTTTTCAAAGAAGTATACGAAGTCATGGGCATTACCGATTATTGGTACCGACTTTCTTTGCCAGATTTTGAGAAGGACAAGTTTGAAGGTGATCAAAAAGCATGGCAGCAAGCAGGCGACGCCATTCGAGAAGCTCTCACCGAGTTTGGGGCTGATTTTGTTGAGGCTGAAGGTGAAGCAGCATTTTATGGACCAAAAGTAGTTATTCAAACCCGTAACGTACTGGGCAAAGAAGACTCAATAGCAACTTCCCAAATTGACCTTTTGGTGCCAGGCAGGATGGGGCTGTCGTATGTCGACAGCGAAAACAGCGAACATCAACCGTTAGTGATTCATCGTGCCATACTTGGTTCACTGGAGCGCTTCATTGGGTTTTATTTAGAGAAAACCGCAGGTTGGTTGCCATTTTGGCTTGCACCAGAACAAGTTCGCATACTTACTATTAACGATAGTGTTGCAGACTATGTTCAGCAGATTACAGCCGTTTTAGCGGACACCGTACTCATGCAACCGGTTAAGTACAATGAAGTTCGCTACAGCGTCGACAGTCGCAATGAGTCATTAGGCAAGAAGATACGTGATGCTGCAGGTCTTAAGATACCAGTCGTACTCATTGTTGGACCAAAAGATGCGCAAGCGAATGAGGTCAGTGTTCGCATTAAAGATGAAGAGCAAAAAGTACAGTTAGCAGACTTGAAGGATTTTTTACTGGGGCTCTAGATGTCTCGAGTAGATGCTGACTTTGCGGCGCGAGTATATGCCATGGTGGCTACTATTCCGCGCGGTAAGGTTGCGACGTATGGTCAAATTGCGGCTCTCTGTGGTGCCGCCTGGGCTGCTTGGGAAGTGGGGCAAATTGCTCATACCGGCCCAAGTGACTTGCCGTGGCAGCGTATTGTCAACAAACAGGGTGGTTTAGCAAAAGGCTATCCTGGCGGCATAGCCGCACAGCAGCGTGAGTTAGAAGCTGACGGCGTTAATGTCAAAGATGATCAAACGATTGATATGAAAGTATACCTATGGGACAAGCAGGCATAGCCCCACTGATCGTAATCGTAGGTCCAACGGCGAGCGGAAAGACGGCGCTTGCTTTGGAACTGGCCCGCCAATACGACGGCGAGATTATCTGCGCAGACTCGCGCACCGTGTATAAGGGCATGGACATTGGCACTGCCAAGCCGACAGTGCTAGAACAGCAGCAGGTGCCGCATCATTTACTTGATGCAGTGAATCCTGACCAAGCATTTACCGTCGCTGATTTCCAGCGATTAACCAAGGCAGCCATAGCCGACATTCGAGCAAGAGGCAAGCTTCCAATTTTAGTTGGTGGCAGTGGACTGTATATTAACAGTATTATCTATGACTATGATTTTCGGCCGGTAAACAGTGCGGTGCGAGCCGAATTTGCCGACGCAACGGTGGAGGAGCTACAAAGCAAACTTGCGGCTCACGGTATCCCGCTGCCGGAAAATAGTCGAAATAAACGGTATTTACTTCGATCTTTAGAGTCTGGCCGGGCAAGTTATACCCACCATGAACTACGACCACATACCTTGGTGCTTGGTTTGGCGGTTGAACCTGACGTGTTGACGAGCCGCATTGAGCAACGCATTGCGCAGATGCTAGATGATGGTTTACTAAACGAGGTACAGTCGCTCGCTGCGCAGTATAGCCCTTATTTGCCGGCTATGCAGGCCCCAGCTTATAAGGCATTCTTGCCGTATTTTGCCGGGCTGTGTTCGATTGAAGAAGCTCAGCAGAACTTTGCCAATTTTGATCGGCAGTTGGCCAAAAAACAACGCACCTGGTTTAAGCGAAATAATAGTATTCATTGGCTTACTGACCCCAGTCAGGCACAAGATTTAGTGGTAAAATTCTTGAACACGCTACCCAGCTAATATACTGAACAAAACAGGGTAAGCCTGCTACAATGAGTACATGATTGAACAATTGTTTGGGTCAAAGACGCGGGTAAAGCTACTGCAGTTGTTTTATAGCAATCCCAATCGACCATTTTACGTACGCGAAATTACGCGCAAAATTGAAGAGCAGATTAACTCGGTGCGTCGTGAACTCGCTAATCTACTCAGTATTGGCATCATTACCTCAGACAATACTAATAACCGTCTCTATTACGAGGTTAATCAAGACTTTGATTTTTACGCACCACTGGCTGAAATATTTGGTGGAGTACGTCCGGCAACCGAAAAAGCCAAGAAAGCAAGCAGTACAAAAAGTGCTTCCAGTAATCCTGTGGTTGATGCATTGAAACCACTTGGCAATGTCGAACTCGCCCTGTATACCGGTCAATTTACGCGTGATGAAAGCACCGGTATTGATTTCTTATTGGTCGGTGACATTAATACTACTCAGCTCGACAAGTTTGTAGCCGACCTTGAGAAAAAAGAAGGCAAAGAAATTCGATATACTGTTATGACATTGAGTGATTTTAAGTATCGCCAGCAAGTAAAAGACCGTTTCTTAGCTACACTTATGACGGCTAAGGTCCAGGTTTTAGCTGATAAGCATAATATATTTGAAAGTTAATAAAGGAGATACCCGTGGATTTACAGTTTTTTGGTGCCAATTGTCTAAAAATCACTTCAAAGAAAGCAGCGATTATTATTGATGATAATTTGCAAGAATTGGGTGGAAAATCAGTTACTAAACCTGGTGACGTGCGCGTCTTTACTGGCGCTGCACCGGAAGACGTGATTGAAGGTTCCTTTGTCGTTGCTCAACCTGGAGAGTATGAAATCGCCGACGTTTCTATTATCGGCGTTCCAGCCCAAGCTCACATCGACGAGCCAGGTAGTAAAAATGCAACTATGTACCGGATTGTTATTGATGATATTCGCGTGGCAGTTGTAGGACATATCGATCCAAAGCTAACTGAAGCACAGCTAGAATCATTAGGCACTATCGATGTCTTGATCGTCCCAGTAGGTGGCAATGGCTTTACGCTTGATGGTGTTGGTGCGCAGCAAGTTATTAAAGCTATCGAGCCAAAACTCGTTATACCAACATACTATGCCGATAAAAACCTTAGCTATCCAATGCCAGCAGCTTCTCTTGACGACGCGCTAAAAGCTCTAGGTATGGAGCCAAAAGACAAGGTTTCCAAGCTTAAGGTGAAAGCTACAGATCAACTGAGTGATCAGGCTCAGCTAATTGTTCTTGAAGCCTAAGCTACATATCGTGCCCATAAAAAAACTCCGGAAAACCGGAGTTTTTTTAGTACGTACCGTAAAGTTTTAGGCGATGAGGCCTTTTTTCTTGAGTGTGCGAAGAGCTTGAGTGCTAATCTTCAAAGTAACTTTTTTGCCGTCTACAGTTAGCGTTTTGGTTTGGAGGTTAGGCTTCCATACTTTTTTAGTATGACGCTGCGAAAAGCTCACATTGTGACCAAATTGCTTACCTTTGCCGGTGATTTCACATTTCTGCATAGTATTTTTCCTTATCGTTGCCCGTTGTTGTACGTGTTGGGCAGATTCAAAGTGTTATTTTACCGGTATTACCCCTGAAAGTCAACCTATAGTTGGGTACTTTTCCTGATATACTAATACAACAATGTTTAGTAATGTGAGCGGCTACGAACTTATCCTAATCTTCGGCAGCATTATTGTGTCGATGGGATTTCATGAAGCAATGCACGCTTTCACCTCACACTGGCTTGGCGATACTACCGCCAAAGATGAGGGGCGCCTAACGCTCAACCCGCTTAAACACATTGATTTGTTGACTACGGTACTGTTGCCAATAGGATTGATTATTCTTGGACTACAACCATTTTTTATTGCTAAGCCGGTACCTTTTAACCCCGAACGAGTCAAATACGGCGAATACGGGGCAGCACTTATAGGCGTTGCTGGACCACTTACCAACCTGGCGCTAGCTATAGTTGCTGCACTTGTAGTCCGAGTTGCTGGTATCGCTGTGGGTACAGATATATTTGTGGTTCTGCAGACGTTCATCGTCGTTAATATCAGCTTCTTTGTTTTCAATATGATCCCATTTCCGCCGCTTGATGGATCACGACTACTGTATGCATTTGCACCAGAGCCACTGCAGCGACTAATGTACCGAATAGAAACGGGCGGGTTAACTTCTATTCTGATTTTTATGCTCGTTCTGTTTCCGTTTTTGGCGCCGGTCATCCGCGAGACGGTTAGTAGTCTCTACGGCATCTTACTCGGCTCATAGATTTTAAGGTATAATAGGGGTGGCTGGGGCCAATACTATGATAATCTGAATACTTATCATACGGGACTTCAATATTTGCTAAGGCCGTGGCCGAAGCGTGCGAGGACCCACCTGGATGTACATTCCAGGTTGTCATGTTGGCGCCAGCTACTTGTGTTGTCGGGGTGTGGCGCAGTTGGCTAGCGCGTACGGCTGGGGGCCGTGAGGTCGCAGG
>CAYXHO010000046.1:0-5986 GCA_964465215.1 uncultured Candidatus Saccharibacteria bacterium
TACGGTATGATATACCCTGTTACGAGACCTAGGGGTATAGTACAACGGCTAGTATATGGGTCTCCAAAACCTAAGATCGTGGTTCGATTCCACGTACCCCTGCCAAATAAAAATGACGAGCCAACGGTTCGTCCTTTTTTATTTGCAGGTAGTGGCATTGACTCACGAGCCACGAACGAAGTGAGTGAGATCGTGGTTCGTTCATAAGAAGCTCTCGCAGAAGCTTGCTTCGAGAAAGCTTCGAAATGCCGTCTTCCACGTACCCCTGCCAAGTTAAAAACCGACTTTGATGTCGGGTTTTAACTATGTCTGTTAGTAAATTTATTTTTTGTCGGTGTAGTATGAGCGGATCTGGAAGAGGAAGTATAGTCCAACTGCAGTACCGAAAAGGGATTTAATGAGTGAGCTTACACCGCCGTTGTAGTCATCAAAGATTAGCACAATACCGCTAAAGAGGTTGAATAATGTGCCATAAAACAAGAGGTTCCAACCAGACTTACTATGAGACTTAAGCTTAGGATAAGCCACGATATACAAGCCGCCCATCACTGCCAAAGATAAGATACCGATCCAGGTTGAAACGCCGAGGTGGCTAACTGCCTGACTACTTCCGCCGTAGATGCTCGATAGTGCGTTGCTGTAATCGACGAGTCGATCTACCAAACGGGCACTGTTCCAAAGAGCATATGCCGCCCACAGTGACAAAATACCCAGAATCAATGTAATGATTGGCATGTACTGGACAATAGCTTTACGTGATTTTTCAGGAAGCTGGAATGGCAAGCCTTTGACGACGTCGTTAATTTTTTGTTCTGTGTTGTTGAGTGGTGAACTCATAGTATTCTCCTTATTGCTGGTTTAAGCATAATCCTAACCTGGCTTCGGAGCAAGACTTAACGGTAGGGATTAATCACTAATCAGAGAAAATTCTTGCAGTTCCCCGAGTTGTTGAGTTGGTTGCTTTTCACCATCAACTGACATAGTTATACGTGCACCAAGGCTATGTTCACTTATGTGAAAACCTGCATTCGTGGCTACGATAATTCCTTTTTTACGATCATACACTCGATACGAATGGGCGGTGTTGGGCTGGTCGGTATTCGGAATTATTTCGTATGTGTCTGTGAAAATGGAACCATCTAAGATTTCATCAGGGAGTGGGTCATGGAGTTCAAATGGAGTATGTGGCTGTAGCCAGATTGCTCTTTTGCCTTCAAGCTTCATGAGAGCATTACGCAATGCTTCTACAGCATAAAAAACATCAGGGGCATGTTCTAAGAGTGCTAGCTCTGCGGGCGCTACCCATGCTTGAGGTCCAGCTTGGACAATGACATCTTGAATTATTGATCCAACTTTTTGAGTGTCACGTATGAGCGCCTCACTCAAATTTGTCCAAGAAGTTGCAGTGGCTTGTAAGAGCTGATCTTCGGTACTGAGTTGTTCTTTGCCAGAAAGCACAAACTTTTCCATAAAGTATATTATATCGTAAAATATAAAAAATGCAAATATCAGTGTCTAGCAAAAACCCCTGTTAGACGCTATACTACTAGCTATGAAAACTGCCTTTGACAGTTTAGGGCTTACTGCCGTACAAAAACTCATAGATGAGCAACTAGATATGTTTCTTGCATTAGAAACTTCGCGTGCAAAAGCTATTGATAAAACCTACGGCAAGTTACTTCAGACGATTCGAGAATATACCGCTACTGGTGGCAAACGGTTACGACCGTACTTGGTACTGTTGCTCTATGCTGGTTACGGCGGAAAAGATACTGAACAGATTGTCCCCGTTGCGACTGCTTGGGAATTGTTACACACCGCCATGCTTATACATGATGACATCATTGACCGTGATGACATGCGGCATGGTCAACCAAATATTTTTGGACGGTACAAAGTTATTTATAAACAATTTGCTGCAGAAGATGTGTCGCATTATGCTATGTCAACAGCGCTTCAAGCCGGAGATTTACTGATAGCTGCGTCAGGAAAAATTATTCTTGAATCAGATATTTCAGATGCACAGAAAGTAGTGATAACTAAACTAATTAATGAAGCAATATTTTTAGTTGGCGGTGGTGAACTACTTGATACTGAAACTGCTCTGCAATCAATGCATAAAACTGATGCACGTAAAATCGCACTGCAAAAAACTGCTAGCTATACTTTTGAGTTACCGATGATAAGCGGTGCATTGTTAGCTGGTGCATCAAAGCAAGAATTAACGACACTAAACCAAATCGGTACTAAATTGGGCATGGCATACCAAATGATTGACGATGTGCTGGGAGTATTTGGAGAGTCTGAGCATACTGGAAAAACTACTGATGGTGATATCCGTGAACGTAAACACACGGTATTAATTCAAGAAACCCATAAGCGACTCACTGGCAGTGAACAAAAAGAACTCGAACTGCTTTATGACATTACCCGCCAACTAGATGATGGCGATATACAGCGGGTGCGCGAACTGATAATTGCATCTGGAGCGAGAGAGGTGGTTATGCAGGAAGTTCAAGATCTAACTTCGCAAGCCGAAAGCCTTATAAGCAGCGTTTCGATTACTGAAGAAGTACGCACGATTTTGTTGGGTCTCGTTGCTAAACTTGTAAAAAGAAACGCTTGACGTACGTATATGGGTGAGCTATACGTCAAAGTTTCCGAACGCATAAGCCAGTTGATTACAAAGCAGTACTCAACGTCGTTTAGTATGGCTTCATCGTTATTTGATAAGGCCATTAGGCAGGATATCTACAATATATATGGTATGGTGCGTTTAGCTGATGAAATTGTAGACACCTATGCTGGGCAAGAGGTTGAGGCTGTGCTCAATGCCTTTGAGGATCAACTATATAATGACTTGCGACGTGGTTTTAGTACCAATCCAGTGCTACAAGCATTTATAGGAACTGCTCGTAAAGTAGGAATTAACAAAACGTTGATAGCTCCCTTTTTTGCCAGTATGCGGATGGACATCAGTAGGCATACCTATACTCCACAACAATATCAAAAATATATTTTTGGTTCGGCTGAAGTTGTGGGACTCATGTGCTTAAAAGTTTTTTGCCAGAGAGATAGTCAGCAGTACCGTTCTTTGCAGTCTGGTGCTCAAGCGCTTGGTTCTGCATTTCAAAAAGTAAATTTTTTGCGAGATATGACTGATGACCATAATACGCTTGGACGATATTACTTTCCAGTTGGATCGTTTGAATCGTTTAACGAAGAGATTAAAACGCAAATTATTGCCGATATTGAGACTGACTTTGAAACAGCACAGCCGGCTATAGATCAACTACCACAAAACGCGAAAAAAGCAGTACGTGCTGCAAGTGTGTACTACCAATCGTTACTTTCTCGAATTAAACAAACACCGGCGGCAAACCTCAAGACTCAGCGAATACGCGTGAATAATGGTGCAAAGTTGTGGTTGCTCATAAAAGTAAAAATCGGTTTGTTATGAAACGACTACAAAATCAAGTAGTTATAATCGGTGGTGGTGTCGGTGGTTTGGCGGTCGCTAACTTACTTGCTGCACAAGGCTACACGGTGGATGTATACGAGCAGCACGATCAGCTGGGTGGACGCATGGGTTTGCTCAAGAAAGATGGATTTACCTTTGACTTAGGACCTTCGTGGTATCTTATGCCAGAAGTTTTTGAACAGTATTTTTCGTTGCTTGGATGCAAGCCGGATGATTTTTATACATTAGAGCGACTCACGCCAGCCTATAAAGTTTTTTTTGACTATGCTCGGCCAGTCACCATTCAGGGAAACGTCGGAAAAGACGCGCGTACCTTTGATGCGCTGCAGCCGGGTGCTGGTGATGCGCTCGTACGATATGTATCAGAAGCAAAAAATGTCTATCAACTTGCTTTGCAATATTTTCTTTACAACCCGTTTAGATCTTTTCTGCCACTTATTACTTCTAAAGACGTGTTACGGCAAACTCCAAAATTAGTTATGGGTTTAAGCGGTTCATTACATAACCGTGTTAAAAAAGAATTTTCTGTTTTGCAACTACAACAAATATTAGAATATGCCATGGTTTTTTTAGGGACTTCGCCATTTGATGCACCAAGTCTGTATCGATTAATGAGCTATCTCGATTTTGAACAAGGGGTATATTTTCCAAAAGGCGGTATGTATAAAGTTACTGAAGCGCTTATTGCAGTGGGCAAAAAGTTTGGAGTGCGGTACCATACTGGCGCTACAATATCGTCAATAACTGTTACTGACGGAATTGCGCGAGGCATTGTCGTAAATGGCAGTCGATTGTCAGCTGATTTTGTTATCTCAAATGCCGATTTAGCCTTTACCGAAACAAAGCTATTACCTGAAAAGTACCAAACATACACTTCAAGATATTGGAAATCTAAAAAAGCAGCACCAGCCGCACTGCTTTTGTATCTTGGCGTTAAAGGTAGCTTGCCACAACTTGAACATCACAATTTATTGTTTGTTAAACAATGGCAAAAAAATTTCAGTGATATTTATACGTCCAAACAGTGGCCTAAGCAGGCATCGATATATGTCAGTAAAACATCTGCCAGTGATGCAACTGTTGCACCAAAAGGACATGAAAATTTGTTTGTCCTAGTACCTTTGCCTCCGGGCAAAACAATGTCAGCTGCTGAGCAATCTCGATTAGCAGAAAAATATATTAGCTATTTGGCGCAGCATTTTGACATACCGAATCTGGCACAAAGAATTGTAGCGCAAGAAGTACGCGGTCCAGCTTATTTTGCAAAGCACTTTAACGCATGGCAAAATTCTGCATTAGGGCTTAATCATATCCTCAGGCAAAGTGCCTTTTTACGCCCATCCGTTAAAAGTAAAAAAGTATCTAACTTGTATTACGTTGGTGGCATGGTCCAACCGGGTATTGGTGTGCCGATGTGTTTGATTAGCGCCGAGTTAGTAATAAAAGCCATAACTGGTGACCGATCTCCAGGCCCTCTGCCCAATTTAGGGGATAAACTATGAGAGGTGCTTATTTACTAGCGCTTATTGCTTCACTAGGTTGCGCTGCGCTCATTGATTTTCGTTATCATTTGGCATGGTGGTATGACGCGCGGCGCACCGCTCGAACATTACTACTTGGGATAGTACTTTTTATCATGTGGGATATAGCTGGTATCGCGCTTGGAATATTTTTTATTGGTCAAACAAAGTATCTTAGTGGCCTGCGCATCGGTCAGTTCCCTATCGAAGAGCTATTCTTTTTAATGCTCCTTTGCTATAGCTCATTATTGATTTTTCGCTATCTTGAACTAAGGCAGGAAAAGTCATGATGCGTTACGCTATATTAAACGGCGTTGTATTAGCGCTGATCTGTGTGTGGACAATACGTCAGCGGGACGTTAAAGCCATGCACGCTCTCCTCAAAAAAACTGTTATGCTGATTAGCGCATTAACGGTTGTCTTTGATCCTCTAATCATTGCCGCTGGAATTGTAGCTTACCATCGAAATTTCACACTTGGTATAACTTTCTTTGGTGCACCAGTTGAAGATATTGCTTATGCACTTGCTGCCGGTATAGTTATTCCGTTACTCTGGAAACAGTATGAAACACGGTAAGCACTATACTTTGACTCAGCAATTGGCAATTTTGTTGTGGTCATCACGGCCTGTTTCTTGGATTAATACCGCATTTCCCTTTGTAGCTGGATATTTATTTGTTTATGGCGGATCCTTACCAGGCTGGTTTTGGGTGGCGGCGTTTTACTTTTTAGTCCCTTACAACATGCTCATCTACGTTATTAATGACATATTTGATTATGAATCTGATATGAAAAATCCACGCAAGGGTGGCGTGGAAGGCGCGGTCTTGGATAAACAGTTGCATCCATTTATGGCAACAGCAACGCTGTTAATTAATGTGCCGTTTGTGATTTATCTACTTTCACAGGTATCTGGCATTGCACGGATTATGTTACTACTTATAGTAGTTGATGCAATAGCGTACAGTGCAAAGCCATTGCGACT
>CAYXHO010000047.1:0-5885 GCA_964465215.1 uncultured Candidatus Saccharibacteria bacterium
AAATTTTCACTCACGCATCGTTTGGTTCAAAAAAATAGTTGGTATCCCCAAACGGATTCGAACCGCTATCTACTCCTTAGGACGGAGGTATTCTATCCATTGAACTATGGGGACGAGCGAGGACCAACCGATTAAACTAGATTGGACACCTCAACTACCCCTATAGCCTACCATATCAACAGTTGGTGCGACTACTGTTATCCAGTCGCGGTCTAGGCTATAATAATGCTTATGCCTCAGTCCAAGGGTCAAAAGCCCCAAAAACGCTTCGAAGACCAGTTTGACGACGAAGAAGTGTTGTTTGTCTTTCGAAAGCACCCCATTGTCATGCGCAAGGGGTTGGTGCTGGCATGCCTAGGACCACTCTTAGGTGTTTTGCCGGCAGCTATTCGCCCAACACTCGGCTTTGGCTATTTTTTTGGCGGGTTGGCAGCAGGTTTTGCGCTCGGTGCACTTATGATGTTGCCATCATGGATAGCCTGGTATTACAGTGTCTTTATTGTGACTGACCAGCGATTTATACAAATCACCCAACGCGGGTTATTTCACCGGAGTGTCGTAGATTTAGGTCTCACAAAAATTCAATCAACAAACTACGAGGTTCGCGGAATACAGGCAACACTGCTCAGTTTTGGTACAATTGTTATACAAACTTACATGGGTGATATGGTAATTCATGAAGTGTATCACCCGGCTCGAGTAATTCGAAAGTTATCTACTATACTACGCGACCAGGGTATAATTGCAGAAGAAATCACTCCAGAACATAACGCGGCTCAAGAGGAAAAAGCATGAAAAAAATGATTCAAAAAATCAAAGACAAGCGAAAACCTAAAGACATCGAAGAAGTTGCCGCCCAGGCGCCACGCATCACCAACGAAACTGTTGCCGAACACCGCGAAGAGGTGCTTAACAGTGCACGAAAGTATATTTACCCCCTTCAACATTCGAAACATAAAATTGTTGTTACCACCATCACGCTCTTTGTCGTTGCCGTGGTCGGCTTTTTCTCGTTTACATTGGTATCGCTTTATAAACTCAAGTCGCACTCTTCTTTTATATACGGCGTAACACGTGTACTACCTTTTCCGGTAGCTCGAGCAGGGAGTAGCTTTGTTTCGTATGAGAACTATTTGTTTGAACTTCGACACTATATTCATTACTACCAGAATCAGCAAAAGCTCGACTTCAACACCGAATCTGGTCGTCAGCAGCTTGCTGAGTTTAAAAAACGAGCGCTTGAGAAGGTAGTCAACGACGCCTACGTAAAACAGCTGGCCAAGCAATATAAAGTGTCGGTTTCATCTAAAGAAGTGGATGTAGAGATTCAAACCGTACGAGCTCAAAACCGGTTAGGGGAGAGTGACAAGGTGTTTGAGGATGTACTCCGTGAATATTGGGGTTGGTCGGTACAAGATTTTGAAAGAAGCTTGCGCCAGCAGCTGCTTGCCCAGAAACTCCTGCCAAAGCTTGATCCATCGGTGCTTACTAAAGCGCGAGCTGCCAAAGCAGAGCTGAGTACTGGTGCTGACTTTGCGGCCACAGCCAAGAAATACTCCGAAGACCCCGCCTCCAAAGACACTGGCGGCGAATATCCGCAGCCTATCGACAAAACTAACCGCGAAATTAACGCTCAAGTTTCCACTGCACTCTTCAAATTGCAGAACGGCCAAGTCTCTGACGTAATCGAAGCAGGGTATACCGTAGAGATTGTAAAGAACATCGAAACTCAAGGCGATCGCATCCGCGCCGCCCACATCGCCTTCAATTACCAAGACATCAGCGCTTATCTAAACGACTACAAAGACAAGCACAAAACACGTCTCTATATCGGTCTCTAATCTGTTAAATCCGAGTACAAAAGTTGTACAAAACCAGTTAATTTAAAGTTTTTCTAGCTTTATTGATCTTCAGCCAGTACTTTTCGTAATATGACAACAATAACGGCGAGCATTTCTAACACTGCAACGAGAATCAAAGGGAATGGGCCGATTTCAACTTCAAGAGGTACAAGAGCTACCATTAGAGCGCTAGACCTAAATCCATAAAAGAGTATACAAATAATAATGAACAGCGTAATTGGAGCAAAGAGAATGATAGTATTTACATCTTTTTTGATTCTGATGTTGGGTGAATAATCTTTAGCTTGTTCTATATTGACCATAGAACTCTGTTCTATTTGTGGTGGGGAAATTCTAGATAATCGATTAATTTTGCGTAATTTAATCGTAGAAAATATAAGAATTGGATATATGATTCCAAGAAAGACATATCCATAAGTCGTTGGGTGTGAGCCTCCCTCTAAAGAGAAGAATGTGAGAAATATAATCAGACTCCAGCAAATTATAAGCAGAAACATGCGAATAAAGTTTGCAATTTTGCCTGATAGCATAGTTGAAGTTTACCATATATAAATACGAGAAACCGATACTATGTACGCATATGGAGTGATTAAATCCGCGAATAAAGGCGATGTATGCAAATTGATTAATTTAAGATTAGGATTGTTATTATTGTTCAAAAAACTGAGTGTCAAGAATTGATTCTTGACTGATGGATCGGTGGGCGAGCAATTCTTTAATACGTATGAGTTCATTGCGTCTTATAGCTTCAAGAATTGCAGGGTTCATAACACTAGAGTAGTGTCCAGACTTGGTTTCTTTTTGTAGCACGGGTGGTTTTGTTATGGGTACTGCGCGCTCTCCCTGTTGTTGTTGGTACATAAAAAAGGCTTTCCAATACTCTTCGCTGTGCTCACCATCTTTATTAGGATAAATGTATTCTTTATTGACCGCAGGCGTACCTTCTATAGCTTCAAAAAAGGTTACTTCCGTTGGTGGGTATTCAAATCTCAGCTCACGGTCGGGATGAGCGTCTTGATAAAGCTGTATCATACGCGTAGCAAAAGCTATATTTTCATCTGAGTTTCTGCCTTTGTGCAGTGTGTTTCCTACAAAGCGTAAAAACTTCTGAACGTGCGGTGCATCTGAACGACGCAAAGTGTCTATATCAAAGAATTGGAAATGACCGGTAGAAGTGTTGTAGGCGACGTTATGGCCAGCGACTGGATCAATATCGGTTGTATCAAGAGGTAGATCATACAACTCATCTAATGCTGTAAACATATCTTGGCATAATTCTTCAAAGCCCTCTGGAGTCTCAATCTTCGCTTTAAATTGTTCGGTAAATGCAGTATCAGGGTGATCGCCATGGAATCCTTCGATCTTTTCGATAGCGAGCATTTCGCTTTCCTCAACACCTGGTTCATGGGAAGCAATAGGAAGTGCATCATAAACTTTAGGATAGTACTTTTGAATTTTAGGATGATCTTCGGATATTTCACTGTATGGGCTATAACACTGACGAATTACAGCTGGCAGGGTAGATCCATCGGGCAAACTAAATTCAACAATTGCTACACGTTGATGCTTTCCAAGTCGATCGGTTCTGTGCCATGAAACGGTGCCAGCTGTTCCATCGGTTGTATCTTCAAGGACACCTGATTCCAAGGTTGTTATAAGCAGATCGGGATGTTGCCGAAACAACTCAGTACCAGAAACAGATCTATTTATATCAGACGGTAGATCTAACGGGTGAGGAGTGTATTCTGGCGGTGGCAATTGGTCATGATTTTGCATATATGCGAGTTTTATTAGTTTATTTAACTAAACTTAAGCATAAGTAAAATTTATGGTCAATCCACTGAATTTATTAGTTATTAATTTTAAGCTTAAAAATATAAAGCCACCTTACAGGTGACTTTCTCAGTTTGGCGGACCCGACCGGATTCGAACCGGCGATCTCCTCCGTGACAGGGAGGCGTGTTAGGCCAGCTACACCACGGGTCCGCGATTTGCGTGTTTTTCGTGATTCTTTTTCAAGAATTGAACAACAGGCAATATTCTAACAAGTTAAGGGGTAAAAAGCAACCGTGTTTGGTATAATCTATTCGTTGATGCCACCTTAGCTCAGTTGGTAGAGCGACACATTCGTAACGTGTAGGTCGCCGGTTCAATCCCGGCAGGTGGCTCCAAATTTTACAACCAGGAAAAGAGCAGCCCGACAAAATATATTTCATTTTGCCGGAGCGATGAGAAAAACCGAAGGTTTGTCTCATATATGCGAGCGTCGTATAACGGCTAATATATAACCTTCCCAAGGTTGAGACGAGGGTTCGACTCCCTCCGTTCGCACCAAAAAGTGGTAAGCTATATATAAGTATGGAAATATCTCAAAAGTACCTTCATGATCGAATTGTTCTTATTCTATTAACAGTGAGCGGCTTTTTAGCGGCCCTTAATGTTTTACTCACTACTTTGGCTTTGAGTAGCGGTCGAGGTGGAAACTATATTGTCGAGTATCGACCAGGGTCGGGTATTAGTGAGTACCTATCGGGTACGCAATTTGATTTCATTGCTTTTATTATCTTCTCACTGGTTACCTTGGGCTTAGGGGTTGCGCTGAGCGCCCGTATTTATGGTCGTCACCGCAGTTATGCTTTGACCATTTTGGGTCTAACATCACTTTTGTCGCTGTTGACGGTTATTGTGAGCAAATCTTTATTGGGCCTCAGCTAAGATGCGCGTCCAAGACATTGAGATTCCGTATGAAAAAGATCGCAGTCGACGGTATCGTTTTTTTGAACGACTCCCCGGTATATTAACGTGGTCAATCTTTATATTGCCGTTTATCATTAGTTTTTTCGCGCCACACGTCTTTGTATTCATTATAATCGTCTATATTCTGCTGTGGTTCGTGAAGTCCATGGCCATGCTACTGCGCAATGTTCAAGGGTTGCACAACTTAGAGCGTTTCAAAAAGCTTAACTGGCAGGGATTACTGGACGACCTCGAAACCGGAGTAGTTGCCGATTCGGCAACCGCGCCAGATTGGCATGTTGCCTATGTTGGGCGTGAACGAGCTTTGAAGCCCAGCGATGTACTCCACGCCGTTATCATTGCTACGTATAACGAAACCCGCGAAATATTGGAGCCAACCGTGCAATCGCTGATTGACTCCAACTATGACCTCAGTAAAGTCATGCTCATCTTCGCTTACGAAGGTCGCGACGGAGCCCAAGCCGAAAAACCCGTATTGGAGCTGGTTCGGGAGTATGGATCGCAGTTTAAGGTGGCATTGGCGTACAAACATCCCTTTAACCCCAAAGAAGTACGCGGTAAGGGTGGTAACATCACTTTTGCGGCACGTGAATTTGAGAAGTATATAGAAAAAGAGGGCATTGATCCGGGTAAAGTAGTAGTAACCACCCTCGATGCCGATAACCGACCAGACAAGAATTATTTAGCTGGGCTAACTTATTTGTATACAGTGTGTCCTGATCCACTGTATGCCTCCTTCCAGCCAGTAGTGGTATTTACTAACAATATTTGGGATGCTCCAGCGCCAATGCGCGTTATCGCCACCGGTAATACATTTTGGAATACGGTCGTTTCTATGCGCCCACATCTGTTGCGCAACTTTTCGTCACACGCTCAAGGTATGGCGGCGCTCATTGCCACCGATTATTGGAGTGTACGTACCATTGTAGAAGATGGCCACCAGTTCTGGCGCACCTATTTCCGTTTTGACGGTAAACACGAGGTCTATCCGTTATATCTACCCATTCACCAGGATGCAGTCTTTTCTTCGACGTACCTAAAGACCCTGAAGATGCAGTTTATTCAATTGCGTCGCTGGGCCTGGGGCGCATCAGATATAGCTTACGTTATCGAGAAAGGCTTCTTTACTAAAAATAAGGTACCTAAGTGGGATTTAATTACTAAAATAGCGCGACTTATTGAAGGACACGTCAGTTGGGCAACTGCACCGCTTATCTTAGCTGGTGCCGGGTATGTGCCAATTTTAGTGCATCCTAAAGACTTTAG
>CAYXHO010000048.1:0-5688 GCA_964465215.1 uncultured Candidatus Saccharibacteria bacterium
TATATGTTCTTTGCCATACCTTCATTTAACAACAAACAATAATGACCAACAAATGGTCTTTAAAGCATAAGACTATTGGAGGGTCACTGTGAAATCTATTGGAACTAAACTAACTACTAAGCCAGGTCAAGAATATGGGTCTTATGACCAGTATGTTCAATGATCTTAGTTAACGCTTCTCCAGAGAAAAATACTGTCGAGGTATTTTCGTTAGGGTGAAAACCGAGTTCCTTTTCTGCCAGAAGTGTCTTGTCAAGCACAACTTCAACCCCTACAGAGCCATTATGTACCAAACCAAAGACAGAAACTGCACCTGGCGAAACTCCAAGTGTTTGTTGCATAACTTCCGTGTCAGCAAAGCTAAGTTTTCTAGTCTCAAGTCTTTGTGTAATTGCTTTGAGGTCCAACCGTGCGTTACCGTCCATGATAACCAGGAACTTGCGACCCTTACCTTTCTCTTGAAGTAATAGATTCTTAATTGGTCGCTTATCTTTTACGTGCTGTAAAGATTCAGCAACAGTAAATACTGCAGGGTGGTTAACTAACCGATACTCAATCGCCAACTCATCTAGAATTAAAGTAATCTTTTCTTGATTGTTCATACACTAACTATACCAAAGAAAAACTCCTCTGGACGAGGAGCTTAAACATAACCGGGATTGGAGGGCCATCGTGGACTCTATTGGAACTAAATTAATGTATAAAATTAAGACGGATGTTGTTGGTTAGTTCCTGGTTGTGGTGCTTGCCAGTGTACAGCATCTTGATACTCAATATTAGCAAGTCCAGTCATGGCAGAACCAAACCCAACAGCACCAAGAATTAAAGCAGGTATTGGTCGATCTATTGTAAAGGCGCCCGAAAATCCTACTAATGTCCCAACACCCTCGGCAACAAGTGCTTTTTTTGAAGTTTGTGCAACTTCAATAATATTACTTACTGAATCTTTGAACTTACCATAATGCTCAATCATGATTTAAGTATACCAAACAAAAACTCCTCTGGACGAAAAGCTTAAACATAACCGGGATTGGAGGGCCACCGTGGAAGCTATTGGAACTAAACTTGCTTTAGTGCATTGAGAACTTCAGCAGCCTTTTGTCTTAGGTCGTACTGCACGAATACGTGGTCATGGTAGTAGGCGGCAACTACATTGGCAGAAACATTACTCTCAGCTAGCTTTGTGGCAAGCACGGCAGTGAGCCCGACAAGTTCTAGTGAGGTATGGACGTCAATAGATAGCTTGGCAAAGGGACCCTCAAACGTTATATCCTTGCTTTCAAGATACCCGCAGGTAGCTAAGAGCGTAAGCCCTTCCATTTCCTGAAAGACACCTAACACTGCTTTGGGATCAACTTCTGTTCCTGTAGGCACGGTTGCAAATCCGTACTCAAGGTCGTCGCAGACTACTTGCATTGAGTTTAATACTGCCTGAAAATTTGTTTGTCCGGTCATATGAAAATTCTAGCAGAAAGAAAAAGACTTCCGAAGCACTCTTTAAACATAACCGGGATTGGAGGGCCCAGTGGGACAGCGCACGTTAATCCAGCCGCCCGCTACGCTGGGGGCTGTGACTAACGACCGAACCTCGTTCTGTAGTCACAATGATCCTGCCATACAAAAAGCCCCACCAGCGCGGTGAGGCGTTTTGCATGGAGGTCCATCGTGGAATACGTAGCATCCAACTTTATGCTTCAGTCCACTTAGATTGGTATTTATCAGTTTGCAGTAATTTATCGATATCATGTCTTATTTCAGCGACATCTTCATCATTCAAAGGTTTAAATGAATCATAGAATCCTGTTTCCCTGCGCGGTAACGATACTGCTTCGCCATATTTTTGATGAGTCGCCGTAGTAGCACGTCCAAATATCTGCATATGCAGTGTTGGACCTTCCTTTGTACCTATGCCCCAGTTACCCATGTCTTGATAATTGACCAGTCCGATATCAACTCCTCGACGTTTCATTGCCGTAACAAGCGCTTCACCCGCAATCATGGATAATTTCATATACTCAACTGCTAATGATGAAGAAAGTTTTGTACGATCTCTCACGGCAATCTTCGGAAATATCAGAATATGACCACCTTCCGCCCTGTCAATAAATGGCCTGTCGGCAGTCTTAATCTCGAAATTATCTGTTTCGTAAATTGTCAGTTTCATAGTTAACTATAACAAATAAAAACTCCTCTGGATGAAGAGCTTAAGCATAACCGGGATTGGAGATCCTATGTACCTCGTTGCTCATTCAAGCATTTCAGATGGAGGAATTGTATACCCACTGATTTCTTTCAAGATTGCTTCATCGGTTAAGGTCATTACATCAAGAATTTCACGAGTCCTATCCGTATCGGACAGCAAATCATTTACTGCGTCATCTAACATACTAACTATTTCTAATGGTGCGTCGGCTAAAAAATCAGGGCCGAGATCAAGACCTTGAGCAATAGCAAAATCGGCGACCGTAAACTTTGAATCACCATTTTTAAATCTATCGATGTGCTCCTCAAACGATGCAGCTTGTGGATGACGCAAAGGTTCCTTTTCTTCATCCGGGTCGAGCCCCAAACCAATTGAAATATAATCCCCAAAGTCTTCTTGGCAGGCAGCTAGAAACTGTAAGACTCCTAGGATAATTCTCAAATCTACCTTTTCTCTCGACAGAAAAGCAATGAACTCGGCTTGCTGGCGTAGACAGTACCAATCCGCACGAGCAAGTGATTGTTCTGGTGGCTCTTCACTGAACAATCTGTCCGTCTCAAATCTTAACTCAATATCGTCTGGTGTATATGCACTTTCTGCCGACATGGCCACAATTATACCCTACTTCGAGTTCACAAATCATCGAACAGTGGCAATGACACTTTAGTGTACATGGAAAAGAAAAAACTCCTCTGGATGAGGAGTTTAAGCATAACCGGGATTGGAGGTCCATCGTGGAAGCTATTGGAACTATTTTAGCTTAATTTTGTTAATTATCTCTGCGTAATCCTCTGGGGCATTTATTCCACCTTCATGGACATACTTATTAGCTTCATGTAGTCGTTTTACCTGTTCTTTTGTAACTGATAGGTCGAAATCGTATAGTTCTGTGATTAGGTTTTCTATCGCAATTTCAGGTTCACCTGATTCAATTAATTCGATGAAGTTATCAACGGACCGTGGGTATACGTCAGGATTCATAACCGACCTAAAAGATTCTGCAAGCTCAATCAAATTTTTCGTGTTCATAGCCATAAATAAATTATATCAAACAAAAACTCCTCATTTCTGACGAGTTTAAACATAACTGGGATTGGAGGGCCAGGAGGGACTCGAACCCTCGACACCCTGCTTAAGAGGCAGGTGCTCTAACCAGCTGAGCTACTGGCCCACGTGTTCAACGCTGTAAATAATACCATGCACCTCTGTTTATTTCAAGAGGAGCTGTGGCCTTTAGGATTTCAAGCGTTTTTTGCGGTGGCTTGCCACTTTGGTGTGCATGTTATGAAAATGGTCAACAAGTTTATCGAGTTCTTCGTCGCTGAGATCGTCGAGATCGACATAGTCATTGGAAGCAGCTTTCATACTGTTAATAAGTTCATCCAACTGAAGCTTGGTGGCTTTGGCATCCCGGTTTTGAGTGTTTTGAATTACAAATACCATTAGAAATGTGACAATAGTGGTGCCAGTATTAATTACCAGCTGCCAGGTGTTAGAAAAACCAAATACTGGACCGGTCAGCGCCCAGACCAAAATAATAACCACGGCGATAAAAAATGACGAAGCTGAACCAACGACAGCCGACACTCGGGCAGAGAATTTGCGAAAGATTTCGTTCATGCACTCACTGTAGCATAACGATGAAGCAGGGCATACAGCTATCTGGTGTATAATCGAGCTTATGCAAATCCCGCTTAATGTTATACATAACTATATTGGCTTTCCGGTACTTATAGTACTTGGCATTGACACCCTACACCGATACCGTAAAACGCTCAACATCACTTCACTGTATCTTGCCCTTGCCTGCTTATTTTGTAGCGTAGCTCTGTTTAGCTTTGGGGTGCCGGCCCTATTTACCCGTAGCACCATGGCGATTAGTATTGGCTCTTTGGTTGGCGATTACTTTTTTAGTTCTGGCATGCTATGGTTATGGTTTATAGCTACTCGTTCATTCTTAGGCAATCAGCCAACGGCACGAAAAGTGATAAATAGCGTCGCTATTGCCGTAACCACACTACTCTGTATCAATTCAGTATTTGTGAATCTTACCCCGCCCTACGGCGCATCGATACTAGTGAATAGCAACGGTGGTATTTCACTTGTCTACCGGACCTCGCAGCTCTATAACATCCTCATGGCCTACCACAGCATTTCACTGCTACTTATTGCCGCATTCTTTTGGCGAGAAGGTAGTGCCATAAAAAATATCGGTCAGCGTATTCGGGTACAAGGCTTTGCGGTTAGCTTTTTGATTGTAGCCAGCGCGTTCTTTTTCAATGCGCTTTTGGAAGTTGAACTACAAGCAACCGTAACCGTTGTGCTGTGGAGCATTGCCTTGATTTACTTAGCCATTATGAATACTGTCGGTGCGGTGCTCAGCAGGCGACAGTAGAGCTATCAGCTAAACAAGTTAGCAACTTCGTTTTTGATTTGATTCTTACGGTCGATCGGCTTACTGCCTTTTACCGGCACAATAAGTGAGAAGGTTGAACCTTCTTTAACGGCCGATTGTAAGCGCAGCTCAGCACCAATGCGGTGCGCCAATTTAGCAGTAATAAACAAGCCCAGCCCGGTGCCGCCAGTTGAACGAGTCAGCGGGTCTTCGCTACGCCAGAATTTTTCGTAGACCTTGGCTTGCTCGCTCTTGGCAATACCGGCGCCGGTGTCCATGACACTGACGATGACATGATCGCGGTCCACCGCCTGACCTCGTACCACAATCTGCCCTTCTTTGGTGTACTTAATGGCATTCGTTACAAAGTTCTGCATGATTTCTTTAAAGTACAGGCGCGAGGTACTGAGCTGCGGAGTAGATGGTGCTAACTCCACTAAGAACTTCAGGCCCTTCTTCTCCGCCTGCGGGCGGTAGGTTTCTTCGAGTTCATGCAGCACATCGCCAACAGCAAAGGTATCTACCTCCATGTCCTGGTCGTCACGCTGGGCGCGCGACAAGGCTGAAAGGTCATTAACCATGTCCGATAAAAAGACAATCTGTTCATGCCCCCGTTCTACCGAAGCTTTCAGCTTAGGAACGTCCACTTGCGGCTTGTCAGCTAACAGCACAGCCATAGACATCTCGCCTTCGGCAATAGTTAGCGGTGTGCGCAGCTCATGACTGACTTCCGAAATAAACAAGTCACGCTCCTCGTCGAGTGATTTTTCGAGCGTAATATCTCGCAACAAAAACGTGAAACCTTGCTGAGTAGCCAGCGGTGTGGCCCGAGCTATGCGGCTTATATTGATATCCAGCGACACTTTATCGTCTTCACCGTACTTAATAAACAAATCGCTGCGACGCTGAAGATAATTAGTTGAACGGGCAACTTCCATAATGTCGACCGGCTGATTCTGGTTGTCCAGTGGTTTAAAATAATCGCCCAGGAACTGATCGGTTAGTGTCGCATTGGTATCAAGCAAATCAAGAGCTGAGGCATTGTAGTTAAGAATCTTACCGCGCTCATCGGTGGCGATCACTCCGTCGC
>CAYXHO010000049.1:0-5639 GCA_964465215.1 uncultured Candidatus Saccharibacteria bacterium
CCCTATAGTAACAGGTTAGCTCTTTATAGCCTCAGCCGACTCAACGGAGTAGTCACCAATGCGTGTACGACGCAAGTCGGTCATGTATGCACCAGTGCCCAATTTTTCGCCAATATCGGTGACCAACGACCGGATGTAGGTGCCGCTAGAAACAGTTGTCGTGAAATGTATATGAGGATAGCTATAACGTACGTCGGTAATGCTATATATAGTCACCTGTCGAGGTTCGATAATCACCTCTTTGCCTTCTCGGGCAAGTTTGTAGGCACGTTTGCCATCTATTTTAATTGCCGAATAAATGGGTGGTATTTGGCTTATTTTGCCCTGAAATGTTTGTAGCGCTTCTAGTACTTCAATCTCAGATGGCTGGTTGCTGGAAACGACCGTTTTTTCACCTTCTGCGTCAGCTGTAGTGCTAGTTTCGCCAAGTTTCATAACCACTTCGTATGTTTTATCCTGCTTCATAAAACTATCTTGCTGTTTGGTTGCCTTTCCAATAAGCACAATGAGTAACCCCGTGGCTAACGGATCGAGAGTACCGGCATGTCCAACCTTTACTTTCTGGCCCGTCTGAGCACGAAGTTGTGAGCGAATTTTGCCAACCACGTCAAAACTAGTCCAACCCTTTGGTTTATCTATCAGACGAATTTCTTCCATAGTGACCTAGTGTAACGAAGTTAGGAGTCGAAGGCTACCCATTTTACTGGGGCGGCATCATTGGTGGCGGCACGGGAGGTGGCGCCGTTGGGTCGCCAGCGGCTGCTGTTGGGTCGGCTGGCAAACCATTATCTGGACCGACTAACTGCGCTGGAAAGACTTCTTCAGTAGTCATGGCACCTGGTGCGGGTGCAGGAGCGGTTGCATCTGGATTTAGATCAATTGGCTGAGCATTTAGTGCTTGAATGGGTTCCGGATTGGGGTCATCGACTGCGGCACTTGCTTGCTCTACTGCTTGCCGAGCAGCATCTGCATCAGGTGACTGGTGCGCACTATGAACTGCCTCTTCAATTTCGGCCAAGGTATGTTGCTTTTCTTCTTCGCTGAGCGGTGACACCGTTTTTGCGTGCTGTAAGGCAGATGCATCTTCGGCGGGTACGTCTACTGCCGGCTGTCCTGCTCCGTCATCGGGCCGCTCAATGGCACTCATGGGACCACCGAGTGTTGGCGGCTGAAGAACCATGTTACTGCTTACAGGCTTATCGGCAGGTGCCGGCGCCGCATCTGCAGCCACCATACGTCCTTCATCATCTATGTGAATCTTGGCTAAATTGCTATCGCCGTCTTCATCGCTGGCAGCGTTTTCTTTTTCTAAATCTTGTAGACTTTTACCGGTTTTGGCCTGCTCAGATTCTTTAGCTTTATCATGCGCAATAGCCAGCGAGCCGTCGTCCGACTTAGCTGGAATTGGCGCTGGAGGTGCATTTGGGTCCTTGGCTTGTTCTTCAAGCTTAGCGCTATCAGATTTCTTGGTTGTCGCAGGGACAACTTCAAGCTTGCTCGAAACCAATTGCTGATTGGCACCAGCCTTCATAAGCGTTGCAGCAATGTTCATGGTGTGCGGCGTTGTCTTTGGATTGCTAAAGCGCTCCGTTTCAGCTACAACACCGGTCAGGAATGATGTTGCGACCTGTTCGTCAAGAATTGTTTTATCTCCCTGAAGGGGTTCAACGAGACTCACAAGCATTTCACATAAGCTACTAGCATCAGCCTGGAACCAATTAATTGTTCCAAGATCAGATGGCTCATTTTTATTAATACTTACCGTAACAGCATCATGCAAAATGCGGCCGTGAGCAGTGATGGCTTGGTCCAACTCTTCTCGCTGGTGCACGCCAAGCGCTAAAATAACGTCTACGTTAAAGTCACCTTGGCTAAACTCAAGATCATTCTCGCTTAGTGAGGTGTGATACGGCGTAATAAAGATTTTAACGAAGGTATCTTCTACCTTGTAGCGCAGCTTATCGGCTTTAGCCTTATCAAGTGCAATTATAAAGTCGCGCAGGCTATCGGTATTCTTTTCAATAGTCTTCTCGGGCTGCAAAAACTCGAGAGTCGACGGAGTTTCCCCGCTATATACGGCCGTTGCGTGCTTGTCTAACTTATTAAGCACCAGCGTGATGCCAATGGCAGCTGCCAGTTGGTCAACGCTTGGATTGGTGGTAACGGTTACCAATACATTGTTGGCAGCTCGCAACTTTTCGACGACTTCATTTTTAACATCCATAGGCGGTTGAGCCGGTGGTATCGGCGGCATATCATTAGTTAGCGCTAATGGCTGTCCGGGCATTGGTGGAGGTGTTGCACCCAAATATGGTTGCCCGGGTACTATTGGCGGCGTAACTGAAGGACCGAACGGTGCTCCCGTGCCACCCATTGGATTAGGGGCTCCAAAAGGAGTTAAACCGCCAGCTGCAGGCACGGCTCCACCGACGGGCGCGCCATAAGGCTGCTGTGGCTGACTAGGAGTGGTTGGCGTAGATGGATTCATACCGTTTCCTTAATTTTTTGTTTTAGACTATATACCGCGAGAATACCATAAACGGTATAGCGCTGTCTAGGATTCTTCCCTATTTGACCTCGCTTATGCTTGAGCATCACAGCTGTATCTGTTATAGTGTTGCCAGAAAATCAATAAATTCTAAAAAGGAATCGTCCATTATGCCAATCATCAAATCTGCTAAAAAGCGTGTTCGCGTTGCCAACAAAGCCGCTGCTCGTAACAGCAAAACCAAGCGAGGCCTCCGCGCAGCTATCAAAGCTTTTCATGCCAGCATCACCGGTGCCAATGTCAGCCAAGCACAAAGCGCCCTCGACAAAGCTGTCAAAAAAGGTGTTATTAGCAAGAACAAAGCCGCTCGTAAAAAGAAACAGCTCGCTACTGCTGCCAAAGCTGCCGGCGTAAAACAAAGTGCAACAAAGGCTAAGACTACCGCTCCAAAGAAAGCTGCTGCCAAGAAGCCAGCTGCTAAAAAGACGACTGCTAAAAAACCCGCAGCCAAGAAATAGTCTTACCTTTTAGGGTAACTGTTGAAACTGCTCGAAATACGTATCTATTTTTCCTGCTGAATCTATTGCTACAGATTCTTTAGAAATATGCACTCCTGGCCTATAGTATTGATCAGCCAATCGTTCCGCCGAGAGCACTACGCTCCGCAAAACATTGCCCCTTAACCCTAGGCCTCCGGCTAATTCCCAGTTTAGTCGATCAATGTGGCTTCGCCGTTCGGCGTATGGGCTACTGTAGACATATAAGTAATCACGCATCGTGAGGTCGGCACCACCTTGTTGAGCGGCGCGTAGCATATGGCCTCTGAGCAACTTTTGGGCATCATAAATTCCTGTATCGCAATGCAACTCGTTCACATCATTACCCCGAACTTGCATCTCAGCTAAATGTTCGGTGTCGGCTTCATTGTGGATTGGATGATCGAATGATCGATGATAATATTTACCAGATCCAGAAGCTCCTCCCCATCCCAACACATGATTAATTTCATGAAAAAGGAGTAGTTGACCGTCGGTACTGGCGTAATCTTCCGCATCTTGTGGCTCAACAACGACCGCATCATCACCGCACCACACGTACCCCATTCTACCTTCTGCTAGAGTCGAAAAATTATCACCTACAAATATTTTGAGCGTATCGAGACGAGCGAGCCGCGATAGAACTGAAGGGTGCAAAACACCATCATCAACTAAATCAGGAATACTCTTCTCCCAAGCAGTTTTTGTATAATGAAATACTTCTTGAACATCCGCATCACTGTTTCTTGCTTCTGTCATTTTACGATTAATTCGGATGAGCTCCATCATGACGGTCGGATCATTTTGAGGGATCATACTGTAATCACTAAACCAATCAAGAAATGGTGTTTCTGACGTGGGTACCATCCCCCTTGAAACATCAGCCATAAACCGGTCCGTCAGCATTCTGCTGCAATTTACCGCGCGTTCAATTGCTTTGTCTGTAGCTTTTCTCAACTCTATTGGTGCACCCACAATGCGCATCCATGCGCTGTCGGCGAGATTCGTTGCATGGCTACTCCAATAAGCTTCGCGTTTGCCAAATGCACTACTTTTTTCTTTACTGTGTGGCAAATTTGGTTTCGGTGCATCATGTGGACTATCAGGCAAACAAAAATCTATTGCACTTACCTGTACGGCTTCATCAAGAAATGTAAATCCTCTTGCTGCACGATCAGCTCTTTCTTGGGCATGCAAAACGTTTAAACCCAAAGTGTCTCTATGAATTTCAGGCTTATCAGTTTTTGAAGATCGCTCGGATTCCATAGTGTGTGTTTGCCCATTAAGGAATAATTCACCATTAGTCTCGACACCATGCATAATCGATATATTCTATAATGATTATCTATTTTTGGCAATACGCAGAATCAAGTTGCGCAGTGCTTCGTCGGCATCAATGCCGACGGTTTTGAGCTGCTCATCAACCTGCAAAGTCTGAGAAACGAGTTCTTTAATGGTAGTCATGCTCATAGAGCGGCACAGCGACTGTGTTTTACGAACGACATAGGGGTTAAGTTTAGCGTCTTTAGAAATGCTGTCAGCCGATCTATCTCCAGCTGCTTTGACCGTTGCCAGTACATGGAGTTGCCAAGCTAACAGGCCAAGCATGGCTTGTGGTTCAACCCGTTGTTTACGTTGATCTTCGTAAATCTTTTGGGCTTTGGCCGCATTGCCGCCCAGTGCTGCTTCGAGCAGATCAAAAGTGCTGCTCTGAGGTGTTGCACTAACTAATAATGCTACGGCTGCTTCATCGATTGCTGGTTTGTAAGACATAAGTTTATCGAGTTCAGACTTGAGGCGCAGTTGCTGAGGGCCGACTCGCAGCAGTAAAGAACGTGCTGTAGCCGGAGATATACTACCCCCCCGCTCTTTGACATAATCGGTCATCCAGCTGCCAAGCTGTACATCGTTTAGTTCGGCGAACTCCTGAAAGTCAGTCAGTTTCTTAAGTGTTTTATATATAATACTGCGCTTGTCGAACTTGGGCTCCACAAATAGTACGTCAGTTGTTTCGGGTACTCCTTCGAGTAACTGGACAATTTGCTCACTGAGTGCCGCGTTGGATGATGGACTGTCGATCACCACCAATCGCCGGCTAGCTAAAAACGGTAATGCCGTCAGTGCATCCTGCAACACACTCACTTCTGTATTTGAGGCATCGAAACGCTCCACGGCTAAATCGCTGTGCTGTGCAGTAAAATCGGAAATACTGCGCTGCAGTTCCTGCTGCAATGTCAACGCGTTGATGCCAGATAAAGTCCTGATCATTGGGCCACCTTCTGACATCGCGGGCAAAGATGCGTGCCCCGGCCGGCTACCCGGGTTTTGATAATTGTCGTTTTACATCGTTGACAGGGCGTGCCTTCTTTACGAAAAACTTTGGCAAAACTAATGTAACTGCCGCGCTTTCCTTCGGCGTTGACATAGTTTCGGTCTGACGACCCGCCCTTGGCAATGCTCAAGCGCAGCACCGCTTGCAATTCTCGGTGCAGTGTTACGAGCTTGGTCTTAGCAATGTCTACAACCTTGGTTTCGGGATGGATCTTAGCTGCCCACAAACTTTCGTCAGCATAGATATTGCCCACGCCCGCACCACCCGTCTGATCCGATAACAC
>CAYXHO010000050.1:0-5541 GCA_964465215.1 uncultured Candidatus Saccharibacteria bacterium
CCAGCTTCGTTTTGGCTATAGCGTACCCAAACGTGACCGTATTGACCACGACCACCAGATTGGCGGACAAACTTACCTTCGGCTTCGACGCCATCTTTGCGGATGGTTTCACGGTAGGCAACCTGTGGCTGGCCAATGTTAGCTTCCACGTTAAACTCACGCTTCATGCGGTCTACCAAGATTTCCAGGTGAAGCTCACCCATACCGCTGATGATGGTTTGCCCTGTTTCGTCGTCAACTTTGACACGGAAGGTTGGATCTTCTTCAGCTAGGCGCTGCAAGGCAGTGCTCATCTTTTCTTGGTCGGCTTTAGTCTTTGGCTCGATGGCGATTGACACAGGAGGTTCTGGGAAAGTAATGCTCTCAAGCACGATTGGATTATTTGGATCACAAAGGGTGTGTCCGGTGGTGGTTCCCTTGAGGCCAACGATAGCAGCGATGTCACCAGCTTCTACTTCGTCAACGTCTTCACGCTTGTCGGCTTGCATACGTACGATGCGACCGACACGTTCTTTTTCGCCGGTTGAGCTGTTCAGGATGTAACTTCCAGACTTGAGCGTACCGGAGTAGACACGGAAGTAAGCCAGCTTACCAACAAATGGGTCGGCAGCAATCTTAAAGGCCAGACCAGACATTGGTTCGCTAGCATCTGGCTTGCGCTCGATTTCGTCACCTGTCTTAGGGTGTGTACCCCAGGTGTTGCCACGGTCGAGTGGACTTGGCATAAGTTCGACCATCAGGTCGAGAAGTTTTTCGACGATCACCCCACGGCCGTCACCACCAGTTACGGCAAAGAATTTACCAGTTAAAATGGCAGAACGGACAGCTTGCTTGATCTCGTCTTCAGACAGGCCCTCTTCGCCAACTTCAAAGAATTTCTCCAGCATAGCTTCGTCTTCAGCAACAGCATTTTCGATAAGCAGGCTGCGGTATTTTTGAGCTTTGTCGAGCATATCGGCGGGAATTTCACCCTCTACCAACGACTTATCAGTGAAATCGTTGTAGGTGTATGCCTTCATGGTTATGAGGTCTACAACACCGTTAATTTCCTTTTCAAAACCAATAGGCAAATGAATTGGGAAGGCTCGTTTAGACAGTCGAGCATGAATAGTGTCGAGTGATTTGTAGAAATCACCACCGGTTTGGTTGATTTTGTTAATGAAACAAATACGAGGCACACCGTACTTGTCGGCTTGGCGCCAGACAGTTTCGGATTGGCTTTCGACACCCATTTTACCGTCAAAGACCACAACGGCGCTGTCCAATACGCGAAGACTGCGCTCTACTTCTACGGTAAAGTCGATGTGACCAGGAGTGTCGATAATGTTGATCTGACGATCTTTCCAGAAACAAGATACTGCAGCAGATACAATGGTAATACCACGTTCACGCTCCTGGGCCATCCAGTCGGTAGTGGTTTCACCCTCGTGAACCGCACCAATTTTGTGCTTCAAACCGGTTCGGTACAAAATACCTTCGGTTGTAGTTGTCTTACCGGCATCGATGTGCGCGATAATACCAATGTTTCTAAGATCTTTGATTGCGTATTTTTTAGCCATTATACATTTGCTCCTGCCTCTTGGGCTTGTATTGTCTGATCTATATTTCGTATTTGAATTTTTACTGCAATTTCCTCGGTAGATAATCTACAACCTAAAGTACCTAGTGCTGCCTCGGCAGCTGTAAGCACTCTTGAAGTAAAGGTATTTTTCACCTCACCATCAATGTATTTCTTATCAATAGTCTTGACTGCTAGCTCGAAACCAGTGGTCATTTCTCTACAAAAGCTATTACAGGTGTTGCATTTAGGTTCGGCCATAGCTAGAACCGTGCGAAGTGAGCGAAGGCTCGGTTAGCTTCGGCCATCTTGTGGGTGTCTTCTCGCTTCTTGACGGCTGAGCCGGCACCGTTGTAGGCGTCCATGAGTTCAGCAGCAATGCGGTCGCTCATGGGCATGCCACGGCGAGCACGAGCAGCGGTTACAAACCACATGATGGTCAGGTGATTTTGACGTTGACCTTTAACTTCAAATGGGATTTGGTAGTTTGCGCCACCGACGCGGCGTGAACGGGTTTCGACATGCGGTTGGATATTCTTGAACGCTTGTTCGAAAACGTCGAGCGGGTTGTCGACTTTGAGCTTGCTGGCAGCTTTTTCCATGCCAGTGTAGACAATTCGTTCAGCAAGTTGCTTTTTACCGTTGAGCATAACGCGGTTAATGGTTTTTTGAACCATGACACTGTTGTACATGCGGTCAGGTTGGATATCTCGGACGAGAGCTTTGGTTACTTTACGTGGCATGATTATTTACCATCCTTTTTGGCACCGTACTTAGAACGGCCCTTTTTACGATCTGCAACACCTTGGAGGTCGAAGGCGCCACGAACGATGTGATAACGCACACCTGGAAGGTCTTTTACGCGACCACCACGAACCAGCACAACGGCGTGTTCTTGGAGGTTATGGCCTTCTCCGCCAATGTAGGCCCATACTTCGTGACCGTTGCTGAGGCGTACGCGAGCAACTTTACGAAGCGCTGAGTTTGGCTTCTTTGGTGTTTTGGTCGTAACTTTTACACAAACGCCACGCTTAAATGGAGCGGCTTTTTCGTAGTTACGGGTTTTGAGGTTGTTGACCACGCGTGAAAGGTGTGGACTTTTGGACTTGGCGTTAGCCTTAGCCCGAGGTTTGCGAACCAATTGATTAATTGTAGGCAATGTCTTATTCCTTATGATGCTACTGTTGGAATCTGAACTGTAAACCAGCACGTCTACATGAACAGAAACAACTCGACACCTTATGTTGATACTTGAAACTCACCAGTTATTGTAACAGATAAGCCCTGCCGATGCAATGCTGTCAAAACGGCTGCGGCACTCTGTGAATGTGGACTCTTAGCGAAGCCAGTGTGGTCGCCCATGGGAATGCTATTTTTTTGCAGTCCAGATGGGCGACCCCCTGCGCGTGAGTGGTCCACGTTACAGATTTGCCGAAGCGTTTTTAGCCGAGCATGACGTCAGCTGTCTCTTCGCTGTCTTCTGCGGCAGCATCGACGGTGTCGTATTGGTAGCCGGTACCCACAGGGATACGACGACCAAGGATGACGTTTTCCTTGAGGCCATACAAGTGGTCAACTTTACCGCTGGTGGCAGCGGCGATGAGCACACGAGTAGTATCCTGGAAGGATGCGGCACTGAGGAATGAGTCGGTAGAGAGTGAGGCTTTAGTAATACCAAGCAGCAGCTGACTGTACTTGGCAGGTTCTTTGCCGTCGGCAATCAGTTGTTCGTTAGCTTCTACGACAGCAAGCTTGCTGACAACGTCACCAGTTACGAATTCGCTGTCACCAGCATCTTCGATAGAAACACGGCTGAACATCTGGCGCACAATGATTTCGAGGTGCTTGTCAGAAATATTCTGACCCTGGCTAGCAAAGATACGCAAGATTTCGTTCATGATGTAACGCTGAGTAGCTTCGATACCCTTAAGGTCCATAAGCTCGTGGAGGTTAATAGAACCGTTGGTCAGGCGATCACCCGCCACAACTCGGTCACCATCTTTGACCACCACTTGCTTAAAGCTTGGGATTTCGTACTTAGCAGCGCTTTTCTTGGCTGGGGTAATGATGACTTTAGTCTTGGTGACTTCTGCCTTACCAGCAATTGGAGCGATGAGTGGATCAGCGCCTTCGTCGCCACTGGCCACAACGTCGCCTATAGCTACGTCGCTACCACCCTTGATTTGTGGGTTGCGGCCCTTGAGAGCGAGTTCAACCTTACTATCTTCGTCGGCATTAATTTGGACGATGGTATGGTTGCCTTCTTCCCAGACATTGACAGTACCGGCGATGGTTGCGAGGTACGCCTGACCCTTTGGCGTGCGAACTTCGAAGAGTTCTTCGACGCGAGGCAAACCTTGGGTAATGTCCTCGGCTGCCGCTGAACCACCACCGTGGTATGAACGGAGGGTCAACTGGGTACCAGGTTCACCAATACTCTGCGCGGCAATTACACCAATTGGGTGATGGGAGGCTACGACGTTACCGGTAGCTGGGTCGACACCGTATGACTTCTGTCCAACTCCACGAACGCTGGTTGAACTGAGGGCGCTCATGATGCGAACACCATCAAGTTTGTCATCTTTTTCAATAGCTTGAGCAACATCCAGGGTAATGAGTTCACCACGTTTGACATACTTAGCGATGTTTTCAGCAGCAAAGCGACCTTGCAGACGTGAAGCATAGGCAACTCCAATGTACTCGGCATCTTCGCGGTAGATTGGGAATCCGGGGTCGTCGTCGGTCTCGTCAATGGTAAAGACATCTTGAGATACGTCAACCAAACGGCGAGTCAGGTATCCTGAGTCGGCAGTCTTTAGCGCGGTGTCGATCATTGTCTTACGAGTACCACGGGTAGAGGTAAAGTATTCTAGTGGAGTTAGTCCAGCTTTATAACCAGACTTAATAGGCAGCTCAATAGCGCGACCGGTAGTATCCATGGTGACACCAAGCATAGCTACAGCGTTTTTCACCTGACCAACGTTACCACGAGCACCAGATACAGCAGCGATAGACATTGAAGTATCTTCGTTATTAAACTGTTCTGCCAGGGTTTGCTGGACTTTACCGTCAACACGCAGCCAGTTTTCGACTGTTAGGCGGTAACGTTCTTCGTCGGTAATGAATCCTTCGTCAAATTGATCGCTAATCTCGGCAGCAACTTTATCACCTTCGTCAATCATGACCTGTAAGCTTGGAATTTCACTAAAGTCATCCATACCGAGTGACAAACCAGACTTGGTTGCGTAATAGAAACCAGTGTCTTTCAGTTGGTCGGCGATAACCGCAGTCGTTTCTTGTCCATATAATTGGTACGCCAAGGCCATAACAGCAGCTAACTTCTTCTTGGTCATGGAGTCTTCTTGGTATGGGAAATCTTCTGGGAAGACTTCGTTAAAGAGGACACGACCAAGTGTGGTAACGCGAGTTTCACCTCGGAATGGCAAGCGTACAGTAGATTGCAGGCTGATTGAGCCATTGTCGTAAGCCATGAGGGCTTCTTCGACGCTCATGTAGGCTTTTGGATTGTCAAAGTCTGTAGCAGGTCGTTCATAGGTAAGGTAGTAACAACCAAGTACGATATCTTGTTCGATGTGAAGTATTGGTGAACCGTCGGCTGGCTTCAAGAGGTTGACGTTGGCAGCCATAATCTCACGGGCTTCACGCTGGGCAGCGTTGGAAAGTGGCCAGTGCACTGCCAGCTGGTCGCCGTCGAAGTCGGCGTTGAAACCTTTACAAACGAGTGGGTGTAGCTGGATAGCTTTACCTTCAATGAGTACAGGTTGGAAGGCTTGGATAGACAAACGGTGGAGTGATGGTGCGCGGTTGAGGAGTACATACTTACCCTTAATGACATGGTCAAGACCATCCCAGACGGCAGTTTCGCCAGCTTCAATCATGCGGGTGGCTGAACGAATATTGTGAGCCAGATCATTGTTAATGAGGTAGCCAATAACGAAAGGCTTGAAGAGTTCAAGGGCCAT
>CAYXHO010000051.1:0-5529 GCA_964465215.1 uncultured Candidatus Saccharibacteria bacterium
GGCAACGGGTTCTGGTCCCGTGATCGGGGGTTCGAATCCCTCATCCCCAGCCAAAATTTATAAACTCAAGATAAACCGAAAGGGTTCTTTTTGTTATACTCAGAAGTATGGATATTGATGATTTTCAAAAGCACGCACTTAAAAGCGTCGCTATTACAGACAAAAACATTGCTGCGCTCGCTCACCGTACGCTCGGACTCAATGGTGAAGCTGGGATTTTATCCAATCAGATAAAGAAAATTATTCGTGATAAAGATGGAAAAGCTGACGAGCAAGATTTGGAAGTTGTTCGAAAGCGTCTAGGCGATGTACTGTACTACACAGCAGTTTTAGCAGAATACTTCGATATTTCACTTTCAGATATTGCAAAATCAAATATGAACCAATCTACACAGTTCAAAGAAGATCGCACAAAAATAAAGCCATAGCTCGCTTTTAACAATGCTATGAAAGAACAAATCGAAATATGATTTGCTAGAATTAATTTAATGGATTCACCCGAAGAGCACTCTACTAAACAGCACTTAGCTTTTTGGAAATATCACAAAAATACTTTGATAATTAGTATTTGCGCACTTTCCATGATTATTATATCTGTAATTTTATACAGTTATTTTGCTATTCAACCCTTTAAAAAATATGTTGTAAGTCCAAATTCTTCTCGTCATTTTAAAGTCGGTATTGTACTTGGAGCAGGAGTAGCAAAAAACGGTAAGCCATATAAAGAACTCCAAGCACGATTAGATTCCGCAGCCGACTCACTAAATTCGGGTCTTGTAGATAAGCTTATTCTGTCTGGAGATAATCGTTTCAAGAACTACGACGAACCAACGGCTATGTACAATTATCTTATAAATAATAAAGGCATATCAGCTAAATTATTACAGCGAGACTTTGCTGGCCGAAGCACCTATGAATCTTGTGAAAGAGCTGCGAAAGTTTTTCAACTAAAGCAAACCATAATTTTCAGCGCGAACTCACATTTACCGCGTGCAATGTATTTGTGTAGACACTTTGGGATTGAAACGTATGGTGTTAGCAGTGGCGTTGAAGCAAACAATAGTACTCGAAGAGAACTCTTAGCAAGAGTGAAAGCTATTTATAACACAAAACTAATTGGCGAATCCACAGTATTGGGCGACCCTATTAACTTATAGCCTACGTTTTCGAATATTCAGTTGAAACATTAACTATACTTTTTACAAAAGTTATTAAATACGAGCCTACTCAAAATAAATGATACACTTTGTTTATGTGTATCGAAACCGAGCCAAGGACTCTTACGACATCATTCAACAGTGATGATATATATGCACTAGTCACACCAGGCTGGAATCAAACGGTCCTACATGGTGACTTTGGCGATCCAACAAAAAGAGACCCTGAATTTAAGATTCTAACCACTCTAGAAACAATTGACGCACAGCCTGATCATGCCAGACCCCTTAGCTTAGGTGTACTAAATAATCAAAGATTACATTTAATTGTACATGGCTGGAATGCTGTACGCTTTATGACCGATGTTGTTACGGAATTTATTGATGTAGATGTTATTGCAGGTGATCACACTCAAAAAGTACGCAGTCTCGGCATTGCAAATCTTCGAGTTCATAATTTAGACTGGCTAATAGATTGGATTGGACTGAGACAACAATATTCTACGATACATGAAATTAGTGAGTCAGTTATGAGATCAAAACGAAGTCTAATTGGATAAATATAAATATGCGTGAAATCGAAATCAAAGCCAAAGTTACTAATCTATCAAAATTACTAGATACTCTAGCGTCCAAACATATTTCATTATCTAAACCAGTTAAGCAGCACGACGTTGTATATTCAGTTCCGGGAGTTAAAGATAATGCACCGGGCTCAGTGTGGTTACGATTACGTACAGAAAATGATACTAAAACCATTTTGACACTTAAGAAACAGCACCGCGGTGGGCTTGACAGTATTGAATATGAGACAGAAGTTAGTGACGGAGCTGAAATGGAAAAAATAATTTCATTACTCGGTTTTGAACTCTATTCAGATCTCATAAAAGTACGGCGTAAAGCTAAAATCGGCGACATAGAAATTTGTGTTGATGATGTTAGAGATCTTGGATTGTTTATAGAAGCCGAGAAATTATCTGACGAAGATACTGACGGTCAAGCAGTCCAAGATGAACTATGGCGTCTTTTGGAGGAACTAGAGATTTTCCGTTCAAACGAAGTTTTTGAAGGATATGATGTACTTCATCGCAAACGAAATAACAAATAAGTCTACATAATAACATTGTGTTTTCAGTTACAATTGAAACCATATGAAACTAGCTCTTGTAACTTGTTACCGACAACCTGATTATGTACGGGCTGTGACACTACGAGAAGCAGCTGGACGGTTACCTAATGCCGATGTTTATATAGTAAAGAACCATCATAAAGGGTTGCTCCGCTACCCTGAAGTGCTCTGCAAACTAATATGGTTGCGTCTACGGCGTCGACCAGATGTGTATGTGTTAACTTTTAGGGCTTATGAGATATTGCCCTTTGCGGCCATCCTCACTTGGCCTAAGAAATTGATATATGACGAGTTCGTTAACCCTCTGGAATGGCTCACGGAAGATCGTAAAGAGCTGTGGGCAAAATTCATTCCTAAGCGGCTACTATTCTGGTTTTACAAGCTACTCCTCCTTCGTTGTAGCGTGATCTTAACGGATACTCCAGAACATGCCATAGCCAGTCAGCGCATGCTTAAAACCAATAAAAACAATTTTGTTGCTCTACCAGTCGGCGCTGAAGAAGCATTATTCTACCCTGCCAAAGCCAATAAATCTCATGCTTTCAGCGTCTTTTACTACGGTAGTATGCTGCCTCTGCACGGGCTCAATGTAGTGCTTGATGCCGCAGTTCAACTCAAAGACACAAATATTGAATTTGTGCTATCTGGAGGTGATGCACAGACCGTTGCTGCAGTGCAAGCCGCACAAGCTGCTGGTGCGCGTGTAGAACATAATAAGTGGATACCGTATAACAAGCTTCGTGAATATGCGCAGCGTGCTCATTTGTCGCTTGGTGGCCCTTTTGGCGACACCACGCAGGCTTCTTTGGTCATCACTGGCAAAACCTACCAATTTCTTGCCTGTGCGGTTCCGGTGCTTATTGGTCAGAATACATCTTCACATTTATTTATTGACCAGCAAAACTGCTTGAGCGTCCCTTTAGGTGAAAGCAAAGCTCTGGCTTCAAAAATTTTGTGGGCATCAAAACACCCTAATGAACTTGAGACTATTGCAATGGCTGGGCGTAAACTGTACGAAGAGCATTTTTCATATGATGAGCTCAGTCGTCAATTACTTAGCGTTTTACAACGTATCGACTAAACTTCTTTTGCCCATGAACTGCAACAATGATGGCAAATAATATTACTAGAAATACGACATACACTGCTCTATCGAGAATATTTGCGGCAACAATGGTTGACTCACTCATGCCATGTAAACTGCGAGCCATATATAAAAACGATTCTCTAAATCCAAGCGCTCCAGGTGTCAGCGACACAAACAAAGCAAAGTTAGCTGCTCCGGTATAAATAAGTGCTTGCCCAATAGTTACACCTGGAGCAACTGCCTGCAGTTCAACATAATAAATGCCTGCCACGATGAATACCTGCAGGGCGCTCAGTGCGGCCAGTACACCTAATTCTCTTAGGGGCACAAGATGCGGAATTCGCTTGAGTATAATTGGATGCTGCAATACTCGCGGAATATAGCGCGAAAGCATAAGAAGGCCAAACGGTAGAGCCAAAACAATCCACCAACCTAGCCATGCGCTCAGCAAAATACATCCACTCATAGCTGCAAAACAAGCGTAGTACAGTAAACTAACACCGACATATGCTGGCACATTTATGTTGTAGCGTTTTTTGAGATATACCGTCCTAAATCCAGGTCCACTCTGAAGTGGTCCAAAAAAATTCACTACACTGGAGTACATAGTAAGGAGTAAATTATCTTTGTGCGGTATACGCACCTTGCAAATAGTGGTCATGACACGGTAAAGCGCAGCTAAAAGGGCTGTCATCAGCGTATATCCGAGCAATATACCCAAGATGGTGAGAATACTGGTATCTTGTAATTGCCACCATATCTGCGGATTGCTTGAAATGTAACGAGTAAAAACGTAAAGCGTTAAGACAAGTACCAGCCAGCCTAGGGCAACTTTGAATCGTTTAAGTGCGTGCAACATATAGCACTATAGTACCATTACCGCAGCAAGCTCGCGGTACGCTATACTAAAATGAATGTCTTTTTCTACACTCAGTAAACGTGTCACAAAATTCTTACGTTCAACACTCTTCTTTCGATTAACACTTCTTTGGTTTGCAATTAACACTGGCTGGATTGCCATAAGTGCATCCTACCCTATGGCCTTTGACGAGCAATATCATTATGGCCTTATACAGCTATATACTCAGAAGCTTACCCCATTCTGGAGTGCACTGCCCGATAACGGCAGTATGTTTGGTGCTTTGACTCGTGACCCATCGTATATGTTCCATTACCTTATGAGCTTCCCATTACGGCTCATAGATCTTTTTGTAGGCAGCGAAATGAGCCGTGTATTGATACTACGTTTTTTGTGCTTATTTATGTTTGGAACCGGTGTGGTGCTATTTCGAAAACTTTTACGCCGCATTGGCTTATCTAAAGCAACAGCAAACGTAAGTATGTTCTTTTTTGTCAGTTTACCGATAGTTCCGCTGCTTGCATCACAGATTAACTACGATAACCTGCTCTTCCTACTCACGCCTCTATGTTTATTATTGCTGCTCAATGTCATAGAAAACGTACGGAGTCATGAGGGATTAAGAACGCGAGAATTACTATTTCTCGGAAGTAGTATGATGTTTACTTTGCTGGTTAAGTTTTCGTTTTTGCCAATTGCGCTCATGATGTTCGTCATTCTGCTAAATTACATTTTTCGCTATAACCTACTAGCGTGGAGAAAAATACCGCACGACCTTTGGAGACAATTTAAAGCAATGCAGCCCAAAATTGCTTACTCCTTGCTCGTGATATTCATTATTCTTTTTGGATTATGTATTGAACGATATGGCATTAATATAATTCGTTATAAAAATCCTGCGCCCGACTGCGCAAAGGTTCTCTCTGTTGAAGACTGTATGGCGTTCAGTCCATGGAGACGAAACTTTAATACCCGCAACAGCCTCGTTGCCGGACGGCTTCCCAATCCCGACCCTAGTTTGTCCAACTATATTACTCGTATGTGGTACCCTACTTCGACAAACCATCTCTTCTTTGCTCTAGATGGACCCCGCTCAGGATATATATATGGAGATCCATTTACACTGCTCGAATATAGCGCTGTTGGCGTAACGATCATGGGATTAAGTTTATTTGCCGGCGCGTATCCTTGGATGAGAAAACGATATTTATTTGGCGTGTTATTTTTAATAGCTTCAGGTTACGTACTATCTTTATTGCAACGAAACTTCAGTGAGTACCAATATCTCGGATATCCT
>CAYXHO010000052.1:0-406 GCA_964465215.1 uncultured Candidatus Saccharibacteria bacterium
GACAGATTAACCACCAACACCAGGTACAGAACAATAGCGAACAGTGAATCAATCAGTGGCGTCCAGGTATCTTTTTGGGCATAGAAATAGCGCGCCACAATGGTATACACCGTTCGAAAAAATATGGCGCCCGACAAGAACCCAAAAATAGCGGCAATTTCAGGGGCATTACGGCTAAAGATCATGCGTGCTAAATAGCCACGCCCCAGGAAACAAACCACAACTACCGGCGTAGCAATCCAGATGATAATGCGCAGCACTTGCAAAAACTCTCTTCGAAATTCGGCGTCTCGCCCCTGAGCTACCGACTTGTTAAAGTGCGGAAAGACCGCTGAGCTAATGGCTGTACCAATGAGCAGCGTAGGTGCAGTGTGAAGTGTGTAGGCGCTTTCATAGAACGTAATAT
>CAYXHO010000052.1:416-5201 GCA_964465215.1 uncultured Candidatus Saccharibacteria bacterium
ATTGCCGGTTCCCAGTCGCCGAGCGAAATTAGTCGCTACAATGCTATTAATAGACGTTATCCCAAGGTCGATGGAACGCGGGGGCAGCTGACGAAGCACTTTGCGAAAATCAGGCATCTGCCAGTCAATAATCTTGGTATAGCGGAATCCTAGGCCAACTAATCCAGCAAAGGCAATAGCAAGCTGCAAAAGGGCACCAATCAGCGCTCCCACTCCTAGGCCAATCAGCCCCAGACTATCCTGAAATATGAAGATACTAATAATAATGGAGATGTTATAGATCAGTGGGGCAATGGCATAAAAGAAGAATCGTCCAAATGTTTGCTGCACGCTAATAAATATGCCGCTAATCGTAAATAGTAGGGGGTTAAAGGCGATCAATCGCATAATAATGACTGCGTTATGCAGCTGCTCGGGCTCCAGCTTTGGCGCCACCACGCCATGCAACAGGGGTTCGGCAAACACAAAAATAATCACACCAACGATACCCATAATAAGCGCGAGGAAATTCAGCAAACTCGATGAAAGTTGCCACACACCCTTACGGTCATGGTTATACACATGATCGGCCAGTACAGGCATAAATGCCACCCCGAGTGCTCCAGCTGCAATCGTAAAGAAGAAGAAATCAGGAATCTTAAAAGCTGCAAAAAAGGCGTCGGTGCTTCCTGGGCCTAGCGCTGGAAAGTTGGAGTTAACCAACTTCACTCGCATCAACCCGAGTATCTGACCTAAAAGCGAAGACACTACCAACAATAGTGCAGCACTGCCGATGGACAGCTTTACATTGGCTTTACGGAGTATTTTTTTCACTACCTTCTAGTATAGAAGCTAGAATTTGGATATGCCAGTCGGTTTACGATTTATCGAAATATTAATGCGATATTTAAGCAGCGGCACTGACACTGTCTTAATATGATGCTGATAGGTATAGCGGCTACTTACCGAAGGATCAGCCTCAACTAACGGCCGGCGATGACGCCGATAGTCAATGTAGGTATAGATAAACAGCAACATAAGTAGAGTGAGCAAGACAAGTCCAATGCCCACTAGTATCGGGCTCTTGCCCACAGCACGGTCCCAGACACTGTCTGCTAGTATATGTAAATTTCCCATAATATACCCCTTATGATAGCCCACTTGACAGTTATCAGGCAACCACGTGCAAGTGGGTTATCAGTTAAGAAACACTGGCCGGCAGTTTGCTGCCCTTCAAGATTTCCAGCACTTCATCGGCTTCGACAGTTTCTTTCTTGAGCAGTGCATCTTTCAGATCTTCAAGTTTGTTCTTGTTAGCCTTAATAACTTCACGGGCTCGATGGGCTGCTTCGGTGATCAACGATTCAACTTCGTCATCAATAATCTTGGCCGTTTCGTCACTATACTGTCGCTCGTGGACCATACGCTCTAGCATCATGCCTTCATCCACGTGGAACACTTGGTCGCGAAGTTTGTTACCCATGCCCTGGTTCACCACCATGTCACGGGCCAACTCAGCAGCTTTTTGTAGGTCACTGCCAGCTCCGGTGGTCACATTCTGTCGGCCATACATAACTTCTTCGGCTATACGCCCACCAAGCATGCGAGCCAATACATCTTTGTATTCCAGGATAGAGTGGTAACTCTTGTCTTCAGGCGGAATAAACCATGTTACACCACCAGTTCCACCACGCGGAATAATGGTAACTTTATGCACCATATCGCTATGCGGCAAAACATGACCCACAATGGCATGGCCAGCTTCGTGGTAAGCGGTCATTTCTTTTTCTTTGTCATTCATGACCTTACTCTTACGCTCCGGACCAATAGCCACTTTTTCAAAAGCCGCGGTGACATCAGCGTTAGTAATTTCTTTACGGCTCCCGCGAGCAGCGATAATGGCTGCTTCATTGGCAATGTTAGCGAGGTCGGCACCCGATGAACCGGCTGACTTGGCAGCGAGGGCGTCAATATCAACGTGTTTAGAAATAGGTTTCTTGGCAAAGTGAATTTTGAGAATCGCTTCACGGTCTTTGCGGTCAGGTAGATCTATATTAACGCGGCGGTCAAAGCGGCCTGGTCGCTGCAAAGCAGAGTCAAGGACATCAGCACGGTTAGTAGCGGCCAAGACAATAACGTTAGTTCCCTGCTCAAAACCATCCATCTCTACCAAAATCTGGTTAAGGGTTTGTTCGCGTTCATCATGACCACCACCCATGCCCGATCCACGTTTGCGGCCAACGGCGTCAATTTCATCAATAAAGATAATGCATGGCGCATTCTTTTTGGCTTTAGCGAACAGGTCACGTACACGGCTGGCACCCACACCAACAAACATTTCCACGAATTCCGAACCAGAAATACTAAAGAATGGTGCATCAGCTTCGCCAGCCACGGCGCGAGCTAGCATCGTTTTACCAGTACCTGGAGGACCAACCAGCAGTACGCCCTTAGGGATTTTAGCGCCGACAGCTTCGAATTTCTTGGGATACTTTAAGAACTCAACCACTTCCTGGAGGTCAATTTTGGCTTCATCGCTTCCGGCAATGTCGGCAAAGGTGACTTTGTCTTTTTCGTTGCCATACAACCGAGCTTTACTTTTACCAAAGCTCATAGCTTGATTGCCCTGCCCTTGAGCACTGCGCAGCATAAAGAACAACACGACGCTGATCAGAACAACAGGTATCACCCCGCTCGCCAAGCTTGCCCAGAAGCTACCGCTGGTTGACTCTGGTTGCGGATCTACGGTGACCACGCCATTCTTAAGACCTTGGTCGTAGATAGTGCTGCCCGATTCTTTGAATGAACTTAGGCTAGCCTTATCTTCACCCTTTTTGGTTACTTCCAGCTTGTCGCCTTTAATCTCGATTTTACTGAGCTTGCCGGCATTGGCTTGGCTAACAACTTCACTGAGTGGCACCTTTTTGAGGGTGCTGGGTTGGCTGGTTGATGCATAAATAACGAGGCCAAATAAAATTAACAGTGCTATAAAACCGGCATTTTTCATGCCCGAACGCTTCCCATTTGGAAGCCCACCAGAACGACTAGGTTTGAAAGGTTTTTTATCCATGTCGTTCTATTATACCTTGGTCACCGATGATGGTCTACACCACGGGCACATGAACAAGGGCAATGCCTTCACGGCCGATGAGCAGGCGATGGCCGGAATCGATATCGATTTGCTTGCCGGGCTCAAGAGTTTTGCAACGAATCACTAATTGCTCTAACTGTTTACGATTGAACTGCGTAACGCTGTGGCTTCGTAGCCATTCAGCCATGATTTCCAAACTCAAGTCGTGTGGTAATTGCACAAACCGCTGCCGATCAAGCACCTGACGTGATGGCTGAGTATGCAGATACAGCATAAGGTCATGATCGACGGCGCGATTAACCACCGACATATGCCCAATATGATCAAGCAGCGTCTTGCGTCCCGCTTCACCAAGCTTGGGCACAATTACTCTGCGGACATAATTACGCAAAATACGCATGTCCGCATTGGTACTATCTTCGCGCCAGGTTAGCCCCTGTTCGGCCGCATACGCACGGATTTGTTCTTTAGAAAGATGCAGCATTGGTCGACGCAGATGGTGATGGTCTTTTAAAGACGTAATGCCTTTACGTCCCGTTCCACGAATAATATTTAAAATAGCTGTTTCGAGCACATCATCCTGATGGTGGGCGGTAATAATGGCCTGTGCGCCAGCTGCTTTTTGAACTTGCCGCAAAAAGTCATAACGCGCGGCACGAGCTGCTGTCTCGCTAGCTCCAGCTCCTAGATTACCGCGAGCATAGACAAACGGCATGCCATAGCGTGCCGCTAATTGCTGGACTAACTGCCGATCTAAGTCTGAATCTGGCCGAATGCCATGATCAAAATGCGCCACCGTCAACTTCACACCCGGCAAATCAGCCAGCGCATGAAGTAATGCGACCGAGTCAACGCCGCCCGATACGGCCACGACATATTTGCCTGGTTCTAGGTCCACCCTCATCTTTTCATCATACCACTTGATTGCCGTAATACGCAGCCTGCTTCGCTAGCGTCCTCGCCTTCGGCTGCGGATAGCTGTGCAGGCCACGAATTACAGCTTTAAGATTATGCTAAATGAGTGTCTTCCAGTAGTACCAAAAGTGGGTGAGGATGCCGAAGAAGATGATAACGTACCAGACGAACAAGATATCACCGTGGTGTTTGTCAACAAAGTCGCCAATTTTCTTGAGCCAGTCCTTTAGTACAAGATGTCCATTACGCATATTCCATACAGTTGTATAAATAAATATCGGTAACGTGACCGTCCAGACCACAATGCAATAGATGCAAAGTGAACCAATTTCATACACCGCTTCGTGGAATAGCCACATGCAAAATACCGCTGCCAAGGCTGATGCGATGTTAAGTCCTTTCCAGAACCAGCTCTTGAACTTAGCGCCGGCAAACATTGCCATACCAATAGTAACGACTACCGAGAATCCCATAAGACCAATGAGCGGGTTAGGGAAACCAAAGACACTTGCTTCAGGGGATTTCATGATATTACCGCAGCTAATGATCGGGTTAATGCTGCATTCGGGCACAAATGTAGGGTCTTTGAGCAGATGGATTTTTTCGACCGTGATGATAAAGGACATGAGTAGTCCAATGAAACCCCCAAGTACGAGCAGCCACGGGTAAATACGGTCGAGCGACCAAGTATTGCCTGTTGGTAGCTTTGCTTTACTTACTGAAGAAGATTGCACGGATTTTTTAGAAACAGTTTTTTTTGTAGCCATATATATAAGTATACACCCGAAGCAATACAGCTC
>CAYXHO010000053.1:0-4908 GCA_964465215.1 uncultured Candidatus Saccharibacteria bacterium
CTGGGGACACAAGGCTCTTCAGGCCTCTGCTCTACCAACTGAGCTAAAGAGCCATGTTATGCCGGTCACCCGGCATAACGGCTGTTTGGTACCTGAACAGTATAGACCATCAGGGGTCAAATAGCAATCCGCGGTTCGTTTTGTATTAGGGCGTTGCAGGTAATTTGCTAAGCTTAGCGCTCTTGACTATACCACCGACTGATTCGCTGAAATCACCACAGTAAATACGGTAACCCTTGTCTAGAGGCACTATGTTTGGATCATTACAGTCTAGTCCAGTTTCTTGAGCATCAGAAAAGGTTAACCCGTCGGTTGATTTTGCTGTTAGTAACTTCCGGCTATCATTTACAAAATAATAAATTATTACGTTGCCGTCATCATCGAGTACGGCGTCAGGGTGCTCTGCAGAGCTAGATACTTTGCCGCCGCCTAGTCGGTACCCATCATCGAGTTGCCATTCAAAGAGATCAGTTGAAGTGGCGCTATACACATAATGTGGTTTTACTCCTGCTCCAGGCCTTGGTAGATCAGAAAAATAGACATGCCATTTACCATCTTTGAGTTTAACTGGCTGAGAAATACCAGAGATGTCCCCTACTCCACTTGGAGCAGTTATCCGCTTTCCAGATTCTTTACTAAAGCTCAGTCCATCCGAACTTGTCGCCGAACCTATTCCACCACCATCTATAAAGTACATTCGATATCTCCCATCGCTGAGTTTGATAACCCGAGGCATTCCTGCGCCGTCCGGCATGCGCGTACCACTTTCTGCTGTAAACGTAATGCCGTCTTTACTTGTAGCACTCAATATACCCTTGCCCTGACCAAACGCATATATGCGCCAAGTTTTATCCGAAAGACGCACTGCCGAAACATCAGCTACTGGTAGCCCAGCCGCAACACCAAACAGACTTGGCTGTAGACGTAGGCCATCTTCATATGCGAGGCCCTTGGAACGAGCGCTACTCTGAGAGTCAACTTTGGACGTAGTTGAAGTATCTGCCTCTTTAGTCTTCTTACCACGGCTATAAACGATGTAACCAGCTCCAACTATTAAAGCTAGGACAACAAGTAGTAATAGTGCTAGGTGTGCGAAACCGTTTTGATTTGTTTGTTTTTGTTGTATTTTCATACACACATAATAGGCCGCTAATGCTTATTTGTAAATTAGTACCGATGAAGTCTAAATTATTTTTCTTTAGCCATGAATGACTTTATGTCATTTATTGAGTCCATGATCTGGGCTGGGAAGATAATGGTACTGTTCTTTTCTACGGCAATTTCACTCAGTACCTGCAAGTTTCGAAGCTGCAAGGCAATGGGGTGAGCGTTAATGATGTCGGCAGCTTCACCAAGTTTGGTAGCACTCTGGGCTTCACCCTCGGCTGCAATAATCTTGGCACGTTTTTCTCGCTCGGCTTCTGCCTGTTTAGCCATGGCCCGTTGCATACTATCCGGCAAACGAATGTCTTTGAGCTCTACCGTACTAATGTAGACGCCCCACTTTTCGGTAGCGGTGTCTAAAATTGCTTTAATCTTTTCATTGATCGACTTGGTTTCGCTCAACACTTCGTCTAGTGTGCTTTGACCAACAATATTTCGAATAGTTGTTTGAGCAATTTGGTATGTTGCCGACACTACATTACTAATTTCAACCAAAGATTTGATTGAGTCATTGACCTGGTAGTACGCTACGGCGGCAACGTCGATAGAAACGTTATCTTTGGTGATGATCTGCTGACTGTCGACCGGCAAGGTAATAATACGCATGTCGACTTTTTTCATAATGTCGATAAATGGAATAATGACGCGCAGACCCGGCTGCTTCGGCTGAGGACGAACTTTTCCGAGCCTAAAGACAACACCTTGCTCGTATTGGTTAACGAGACGAAGCCCCATAATAACGCCGATAACGATAATAGCCAATAAAACGTAACCCATGTGAACTCCTTTTACTTCTTACATAGTAGCACCGTCATGCTAGCACGTACTAGTAAAAAACAAAAAGTCCTACACTAGTGTAAGACTCTTAGAATGGTGGGCGATGAGGGACTCGAACCCCCGACCCCCTCGGTGTAAACGAGGTGCTCTAGCCAACTGAGCTAATCGCCCGGAAATAACAGAGGTAATTCTACCATGTGCATTCATAGTTGTCTAGCGTTTTATCGGCTTACATACAGTCGGGCTGCGAAACAAAAAGAAGTATTTTATAACATTAGCTCTATTTTGTCTAAATTTTGTGCTACACTGGCTGAATGGAAATATTGAAAAAAGCACGAAATCTTGCTCTTTGTGGCCTTGTTGGTGGTGCATCTTGCTTATCATTAGGGGCAATCTGCAACGTTTTGTTGAATGAAGATGCATCTGATCTTAAAAATACTATTGAGGGTTTAAAAAAGGAACAAGAGGCACTTGTTGATCAAAAAGAACCATTGCAAATCAAGATCGGCGAGAGATGTTTTGCATTATTAGACCCAATCTTTGAAGGTGGCATGGGATTTAATACAGCTGTAGCCGATCTGGCAATGAATCCAGATAGAACTGTTTGCGGTAAAACTGAAGATGAAGTGGAAGCTGCTGTTTATGAAGTCTCTGAACTAGAAGCAGATATCGCTGCAAAATCAAATGAAATCAAAGACGCTACAACAGAACTTCAGATTACTGAGTCTGACTGGGATAATCTATCTGACTTTGGAATTGTTGGCGCTGTTGGCGGTGCGGCTTTGTACGTTTTATCAGTTAAACTTCAAAGGTCTCTTGAGCGGTAAGTAACACGCTGCGTAGTCTTTATTTTTCCGCTCAACAGTGGTAGAATAGCAACGAATCCATGCGCGAGTGCTGTAATTGGTAGCCAGGCTACGTTGAGGTCGTAGTGTTCGAAAGGACGTGGAGGTTCAAGTCCTCTCTCGCGCACCAGTATGAATGAATAACCGACGAAAGTCGGTTTTTTTAATTCTTACGACGGCCTATGTGATGCCAGCGACGAGTAATGCGGCGGGTCTTTTTATGGGCGTAGCGTTCGGCATATGAAGATAATCCTTTAAAGCAGACGAACACAAGGAATACATTGATAGGCAAAGAAACATATGCCTTTACATGTAGTTGGTAGGTAATGAGCAAGCTTGCCCCAATAATAGTATCCAGCTCATACCAAGCGCTGGTGTGGCGCCATACTCCACTGGTTGTTCGCCACAAGCCAAAAATAACCAAAATCATACCGCAGATTCCAATGATGACGTAAGGGTCGCTGAAGTCCATGGCTTTAGGTCCGTGGTAAGTGATGTGCCAGGTGATCGAGTGAGTATTCTTGCCGGACGAGCGGTTTGATATCTTCTAGATCTACGTCAATTTTGACACCAGGATTAAGTGTGTTGTGAGGGTCAAAGATGCGTTTTGTTTTTTCGAATATGTCATAGAGCGCGTCACCGTACAGTTTTTTAAGATACGGAGCTCGCAGGCGTCCGTCGCCAAATGAACCTGAGGTGCTGCCACCAAGTGAAATTACCAAACTGTAATAGTCTTCAATGATACGAAATACTTTTTGACGATCCCCTACCTGTGCCAAGTCAAAAAATGGTTGTACATGCAAGTTGGCATCGCCAGCATGGCCCCATACCGCAACAGGTAACTTATGCTGATCAAACAGTTCATACATTTTGCTGATTAGTAGTGTGGTTTTGTCGGCTGGCACTATTCCGTCGTCAATAATCGGCAAGGCTCTCGCCTTTCCTTCTTGGTGAGCCAACAAGCTGGCGGCTGCATGGCGAACTTGCCACAAGCGGTCTTTATCGGCTTCGTCGGTTGCGACCTCGTACTTTACTTGAGCTTTCGATAATATCTTGGTTGCCCTTTTTACCAGCTTTTTTTGTACTCGCTGATTGGCATGATCAAACTCAATAAATAACACAAGCTGACTAAATGGTTTTTCGATTATCTTGCTGAGTTGATTAGGGTTTTGGCGATCAACAAAATCTAACAGATGCTGATCAACCATTTCTATGGCACTAGGGCTTTCCGGTAGAGCCCGCAGTTCGTTCAAGATTTGATCGGCAACATGAAGATCGTCAACAAAGGCTGTAACAACCGTCGTCTCGGCAGAATATGGCAGTGTGCTGAGCGTCGCGTCGGTGACAATACCCAAGGTTCCCTGTGAGCCAACCATGAGAGGCGTGAGGTCGAATGATCCATCCTTTCGCTTAACATCAGTCAGTGCATAACCGGCGGTGTTTTTACTCACATGCAACGCAGCGTCGGCCAGCTGTTGTTTGTGCTCTTCGATTAGCGCATCAAGGGCTCGGTACATTTCGCCTTCGAACGTAGTTAGACCCATCTTTTTACTGAGTTCACGCTTGCTTAAGCGTCTGGTTTCAATGAGTTCACCATTTGCCAGAACAACCCGTAGCGATTTGGTAAATTGGCGCATGGCACCATATTTAAAGCTTTTTTCGCCACTTGCATTATTAGCAATAGCGCCACCAACCGTACTATATTCTGCCGACGCTGGCGCACAGGGTAAGCACCTACCATGTGTCTGCAAGGTTTGCTGTAATTTACCAAAAGTAATTCCCGGCTCTACGATGACGTCGCCAGTTTTGCCATCAAACTCAAGTATGCGGTGCATATGTGCCGGAAAAGCCATGACAATGCCTGTACCAAGCGCAGCACCTGATTGGTCAGTTCCTAAGCCGCGAGCCGTAATAGGAATAACGCGACCCCGTTCGGCTAATTGCCAGGTAAAGCGAGCTGTTTTGCGGACATCCGCTTCACTGCGTGGGTAGACGACCAAAGAAGGTAAAACTGTAAAAATACTGCCATCGGTTGCAAATGCTTTTCGGATGCCCGGAGAGGCACTCACTTCACCACGTAAATGCTCTTGAAGATAATGTGCAACCTTATTCATGAACCCTC
>CAYXHO010000054.1:0-1589 GCA_964465215.1 uncultured Candidatus Saccharibacteria bacterium
TGCATTAACGGTAATGGGGGTGGGGATGTTCGACCAAAATGATCAAAATCAACAAGCAACTACTACGGCGCCAATGCCGGCAGCCGATAACGGTGTACCACCACTTCCTGCAGATCCAATCGCCCCTGCAGCGAGCGATGTCGGCACTCCCTCCAATGATCAACCCTTCAATATGACGCCGGTTGTCAGCGATACCCCCGCACCCGCTGCCGACCCTATCGCCCCTGCAGCCAACGACAGTATGTTTGGTGCAAGCACCCCTTCTGCACCAGCCACAGATGTTTCCGCAGATAACACTCCAGCTCCTGCTGCTCCAAGCTCCGACGACAATAGTCTTACGAGCGACCTCCCCGATCTTTCCGCTCCCAGCGCACCCGCACCAACTCCCGCAGCTAATGGCGATCTGTTGAGCATCAAACAAGACGCCCTGCAAAGCTTATCTCCGCTTCTAGGCAAGCTTGAGCAGTCTCCTGAAGAGAAATTCCGCACTACCATGATGCTTATTCAAGCTTCAGATGATCAATCGCTTATCCAAACCGCCTACGCCGCCGCTAAAGAAATAAGCGACGAAAAAGTACGCGCCCAAGCTCTACTGGACATCGTCAACGAAATCAACTACTTCACTCAAGCCAAGTCAGCTTCTTAGCGCTGAACCTCGCGCTTTGCTAACCACAGTGCCATAGGTATGAGTGCTGCTGCAGTAAGAATTACGAGTATATAATCGAATTTTTGCGGCGTGATACTTGTGGTGCAACTCTCGGCGCAGTCAATGTGAGCCAACGATACAGCCAATAGACGCCACAAAATTTGTACGCCAGCTACTGAAAGAGCGTTACCTCTGATATGAAGGTATTCTTGCCTGCCGTAAATTTTTCGGATCAATAGATACGGCAAACTCAGCGCCAAGATGTGACCGCCAACAATTTCTACTGTTCGAACAATATAAGGGAGCTTTCCGCCGGTAAACTCAATGGGAATTACCTGCCAAATATACAATGTTCCAAACAAAAGAAGCGTGGTGAGCAAAATCCAGACATAGAAGATACTCTGTCGGTATTTTGCGCTCATACGCTTTAGTGTAACGATAAAGCGTAACTATTACTAGAGATCGATGTCGGGACCGGTACGCACCAGCGTTTCGGCACCATTGTCACCGGTGGCGGGTTGTGTTTGTGCAGGTGCCTGTACAGGTTGAGATGTGCTGCTTGCGCCGCTATCGGACGTGTCAGTTGTGCCAGCAGATGGTTTCGTTGGCTGCTGTTTTGGCTTAGATTCAGTTTCCTGCGTGACCGTAGACGGACGATTGTCTTGCAGGGTGATTTTGCGGTATACCCAACGTCCACCAACGAACAATACGGCTAGAATAAGTAGCGTAGTGAGCAGTGATAAAATGCCGACAATCCAAGCCATACCACGACGTTCGCGCTGTTCGGCGACTGCATAGGCTTGAATTTCTGGTGGTAGTACACTATCTGCCGGTGTTCGGCGAGAAAATAACTTCATAAAACACTCCGTCTCTTACTTAACATATAGTAGTACATTCTGGACGTTTCGACAAGTTTCTACATAAAAAATCCCGCCCTCTCGCA
>CAYXHO010000054.1:1689-4854 GCA_964465215.1 uncultured Candidatus Saccharibacteria bacterium
ATACCTTCGTCCAGTGCAGCTTTTGTGGCAGCAACGGCGTCATCTACGCGGAATTTCTTTTCTTCTATTTCGGTTTCGGTGGCACCACCCACCTTTATAACAGCAACCTTGCCCTCTAGGCTAGCCCGGCGTTTTTCGCGGTCTTCTTTATCGAATTCACTGGTAGCATCAGCGATCTGCTGGTTAATCTGGGCGATGCGAGCCTTGACAGCAGCTGGCTTGCCAGCACCTTCAATAATAGTTGTTTCATCTTTAGTAACAATCACTTTTCGAGCCGAACCAATAGCGTCCAATTCTACATCTTCAAAATTAATACCCTGCTGTTCGCTAATCACTTGTGCACCGGTGAGGATGGCGATGTCTTCCAGACGGTCGGTGCGCTTATCACCAAAGCTTGGCGCTTTGACGGCAACGGTGTTGAACACACCTTTAAGCTTGTTGAGGATCAATGTGCCCAGTGCTTCACCTTCTACGTCATCGGCGATGATAACCAGGTCTTTCTTGCCAGCTTGAGCTAGTTTTTCCAGGACCGGCAAGAACTCTTGCACCGAACTAATTTTCTTATCGGTTACCAAGATAGCTGGCTTGTCGTAGACCGCTTCCATGCGGGTTGCGTCAGTGACCATCAGGGCGCTCACAAAGCCGCGATCCATAGTAAAGCCTTCAACCACTTCACTCTCAAGGCTCAATCCCTGACCTTCTTCCACGGTAACAACACCGTCTTTACCTACCCTGGCAACGATATCGGCAATAAGTTTACCAATCTCGGCGTCGCCGGCACTAATGGTAGCTACTTCGGCAACACAATTTGTCTTACCGGTTATATCTTCACCGAGTCCACTGAGCTCTTTAATGACATCGCTGGCAGCAGCTTCAAGCCCTTTGCGCAGCAACATCGGGTTGTGTCCAGCGGCGATGAGCTTATGCGCTTCACTGAGGATGTGGTAGGTCAAAACCGTCACAGTGGTTGTGCCATCACCAGCTACATCATTCATCTTGCTGGCTGCTTGCTTGATGAGCTCTGCACCAACTTTGTAACCGAGTGTTTCGTCGTCTACATCGGCAATGTCAACACCCTTGGCAACGGTTACGCCGTCATGGGTAACGGTGACGCCACCGTAGCTCTTACTTATAACAACATTTCGCCCTTTAGGACCCATGGTGGTCTTTACGGCGTCGTATAAAATCTGTGCTCCACCCAAGATTCGGCGACGTGCATCTTCGTCATAAAATACTTTTTTAGCCATAATTCCTCCTATTTAACCGTTGCAATAACGTTACCGGCAAATACCAAAATATATTCCTGTTTATCAACCTTAACAGTGGTCGCTTCGTATTCATTGCGGTAAATAATACGGTCGCCCACCTTTACATGCTTTACCGCATCACCAACGGCAAGCACCTTGGCGGTTTTGGGCTTTTCCTGGGCATTACCCGGAATATAGAGCCCGCTGGTAGTTTTAGTTTGCGCTTCATCGGCCTGAACAACAATGTAATCGGCCATGGGCTGTATGTTCATTGGTTTCTCCCTCTGTTACATTACCGTTAGCACTTAATATTAGCGAGTGCTAACTTTCAGCACTCATAATATCCGAGTGCTAACGCGGGCGTCAAGACCTTGTTATTCTAGAGTAAGTAAGACATCTTCACAAATTTGATCAACAACTGGATTAATAATCCGTCCCATAAGTCTACTTGCAGAGGTGTGTCTAAGCATACTTGCATGTACAGAAAGTAGTGAAAGTTCAACAAACTTCTGTAGATCTGCCGGAGTATCGCCGCGCAAAAGGCCTGCCCTGCGCACCGAACCAACTAGAGTTGTTAAATCTTTAAATACGCGTTCCTGCCAACGGTGTATATTGCCCTTTTCACGGTCATAAACCAGCTCAAGCGTAGTTAGGTCAATAAGTCGTACCGAGCCATCTGCCACATCTATTGCCATGTTTTTTATCTGTGCATCACCATGAGCATAGCCCCTCATATGCAGTCGAGCTAAAATTTGTGCCGAGCGCTGCAACCCTTCTAACAAATTAAAGTGATCCGAGAGAGGATCCTGCGTAACATGTGACCAGTCAAGATTGTCGAGGCTTGTAACTTGAGGTTCAAATCGAGTTAGGAGGATTGGTTCTCCTTTCTGATTCACCCAGGCACCAATAGGCTCAAAAGTACGAAGCTCAGGTTCTCCCTGAAACATTCGCATAGCAGCAAATTCATGTACAGCTCTGTCTCGCTCAAACAAAGGGTAATGTTTACAAGCGACATCGATAACCCTCTCTTCGTCAATACCAACTCCTTCTAAACGAAGAGCGAGCCTACCGAAATAGACTCCATATGCTGAATCGCGCCTTCCTTCTGCCCATTCTGGTATTTCAGTAAAATCACTCTCAACAATAAATGCCTGGCCCGATTCATGACCCAGCGACAAAGTATTAACAACTTCAGGAGTAAAACAAAAGCCATTCTTATTTTCTAGAAGTGCTTCCTCTAGATTTCCAACCGTGAATCGTTTTGGATTAGCTAAAGAGATGTCACCTTCAATGGCAACAAAAGAAGGATAAAACTCGTTACCGAGCACCTCAACTCTATTAGCTGGCATTTGCGTATTATATCATTTTTTTAATATTTATACAAGACAACTAGCCGTGCTACAATTTTGCTTATGCCTATGTTTAATGCAACGGTGCTCATGAGCGGTGCTGACTTTTTTGATGACGGATACGCCATTAACGCTTACATGGACGATAAAGTGCCCATCGACGTGTCTGCTGCTAAGCGCGAACACGATAGCATAAAACAGGCCCTCATCACTGCAGGCGTAGTAGTTAAAGCCGTTAAACCGCCGGTAGATTGCCAAGACGGCGTTTATACCGCCAATTGGGCGCTCGTGCGTGGCAATAAAGCTGTTATGTCTCGCCTTCCCGGCCCTAGGCAAGCCGAAGAACCGTATGCTCGCCAAATTCTAGCTGGATTAGAGAAAGAAATTATCGAAATTCCAGATGGCCTACGTTTCAGCGGCCAGGGCGATGCCCTGCCCTGCGGCGACCTGTTATTTGCCGGCAGCGGCTACCGCACCGACCGTTCTGTTCACGATTTTCTCGCCGAAAAACTTGGTTTTACGGTCATCAGCCTGCAAACTATTCCAAAAAGGAGTTGGCACGGATTTGG
>CAYXHO010000055.1:0-4725 GCA_964465215.1 uncultured Candidatus Saccharibacteria bacterium
TCGTCTTGCTCAGCAAGTAGTCACAGGTGAAAAAACTTCAACCTGGCGGATTAATGATGACAAAGATTTGCACGTTAATGACCGAGTTGAGCTCATCGATAAGGTCGATCCAGCAAATCCTGCAACTTGGGTTACGATTGGCGTTGCTACTATTGTTACTATTTTTGAAAAACAGTTAGGTACGGTCACCAAAGAAGATATGGATGGCCATGAGCGGTATACTTCAATCGATGCCATTCTCACTGAATTTCGTAGTTACTACGGCCCTCAAGTAAGTATTGAAACTCCCGTAAAAATAATTCGCTTTAGCTTTGAGCCGTACGGCAAAAGCGGGCAACCTCAAGTAACCGCGTCACGTGCCGGAACGCTTTTTGCCGACGGTGGCTCGCGTGGTAATCCTGGTCCTTCTGCCAGCGCTTTTGTACTACTTGATGAGCACGACAAAATTATTGCCGAGAAAGGCTTGTTTTTGGGCGTGACCACCAATAATCAAGCCGAGTATCAATCGCTCAAAATGGGTCTGACCGAAGCACGCAAACAGGGTGTAACAAAGCTACAGGTATTCATGGACAGCATGCTGGTTATCAACCAGATGAAAGGGGTCTACAAGGTTAAGAATGCTGATCTTCGACCACTGCACCAAAGTGTGCAAGAGTTGGCAGCCCAGTTTTCGTCGATAACTTTTACGCATGTTCCACGAGAGCATAATAAACAAGCTGATGCCTTGGTCAATCAAGTACTCGATGCTTCGTAAAATCCGTCGATACATGGTATAATACTTATGTTAGATTATCGACTGGTCGCCTGGACATTGTTCAGGAGGAAAGTCCGGGCAGCGCAGGGAAGGATAGTTGCTAACGGCAACCGGGGGCAACCCTAGGGAAAGTGCCACAGAAACGATACCGCCTCGCCCTGGCGAGGTAAGGATGAAACGAGTGGGGTAAGAGCCCACAGTTCTGGTTGGCGACAACCAGAAGAGGTAAACCCTATCTGCTGCAAGGAGATGTGCCCCATATTGGTATCCCGCCGAGGGCTAATCATAAGAACCGCTTCAGACTCTTGGCAACATGAGTCGTAGATAGATGACCAGATAGAACAGAACCCGGCTTACGGATAATCTGACACTAAAAAACCGCACCAACGCGTGCGGTTTTTTTGTTACAACTTGGCTTAAAGCATGATTTAAGAGAAACTAAGACTGATGAACATTATGATTGTTGATCCTGGAGCTAGAGGACAGGCGTATGCAGAAAAATTGCATAACGAAGGAGAAGCGGTGTTTGTTTCACCGGGCAATCCTGGTAATGAATCTATTGGTGTTAGTACGGGGATTGAAGTTACGGATGTAGCAGGACAGTTGGACGCTACCCAACGTTACGGTATTGATCTGACCATTGTTTGCTCAGATAATGCCCTAGAACAGGGACTGGTAGATGCTCTGCAGGCTGAAAGTAGATTAGTATACGGGCCCACCAGAGGACAAGCACGTCTTGAATGGGATCGGGCGTATGGCAAGCAAATCGCTCGAGAAGAGGGCGTGCCGATAGGCGGGTATGAGGAGTTTGATCAATTGAGCGAAGCGCTAGAATATGCCCAATCTATTTCGAGCTGGCCTGTTTTTGTGAAGGATAATTATCTTGCAAAGGGAAAGGGTGCTACCGAATGCGCAACACTATATGAATTTGAAAAGGTAGCCCGACAACTAACCCGATTTATCGTAGAAGAATATATTCACGGCCCCGAAGCTTCACATCATGCCTTTTGTGACGGTCAAACCCATATTTCCATACCTATTCTTGGACGTGACCATAAACGGCTATTAGATGGTGATAAGGGCCCAATGACAGGAGGTATGGGAGTGGTCACTGGATTGCCCTATTCCGACGCAGAGGTCAGGGCGCTTGGAGAAATCTTTGTTCAGCCGGTTGTTGAGAGAACAGGATTTAGGGGAACATTATTCAGTGGATTAAAGGGTATGAAGGGTCAACAAAAGAATTTAGAATGGAATGCCCGTGACGGTGACCCCGAAATGGCAACCTTCCTCCGTTTACTCAATAGTCCATTAGTACCAATTCTCATGGCTTGTATAGAAGGAGATCTTACAAGCATTGAAATGCCAGAGTGGGCAACTGATCGGCATGTTGCCAACATTGTATTAGCCGCACCAGGTTATCCGGACAATCCAGAGTACGGTTTAGTAATCGAAGGCATTGAAGATGCTTTGCATGTGCTGGATACTACTATTTTGCATGCTGGAACTGCTCAGCAGCACGGTAATGTTGTAACGGCTGGTGGCCGTGTACTGAATGTTCTTTCTGAAGCATCAACGCTTCAAGATGCTATCGATAATGCCTATAGTGCCATCGAATACATTCGGTTTAGTGGCAGAAAGCCGGTCTATAGAACCGATATTGGCATGACAGCTTTGGCCGGTGTGTAGTGAATACAAAAGACCGCTCAGTGAGCGGTCTTTTCGTGTGACCAGGAGTAGGGAGTAACTACTTGTTGGTTGCTTTAACAACTGCTTCAAAAGCAGCTGGTTCGTTGACAGCTAATTCACTGAGAACCTTGCGGTCGAGAGTAATGTTGGCAGCTTTTAGGCCAGCAATCAATCGGCTGTAGGTAGTGTTGTGCAGTCGAGCAGCAGCGTTGATGCGTGCGTTCCACAGGGCACGGAAGGTACGCTTGCGGTTACGACGATCTCGGTAGGCATATTGCAATGACTTAGTCAGTGCCTGGCGGCCACGGCGGATGCTTGAGCGGTTACCACGGGTGAACCCTTTGGTAGCCTTACGAATTTTCTGGTGTCTGGCGTGACTGGTGACGCCTCGTTTTACGCGCATGTTTTACGCTCCTAGCATTTTCTTAATAGTTTTTTTGGCTTTGCCGTCGATGTTTTCTACACCGGCAAAAGTACGCTTACGGGCAGCGCTTTTCTTCTGTAAAAAGTGACTGGCCATTGAATGTCGGCGCAGGACTTTTCCGTTTTTGGTTATTCGCACACGGTCTTTGGTGCCGCTATGCGTCTTTAGCTTTGGCATTGTTGTTACTCCTAATCACAAAACTTAGTTGTTTGCCATTGAGTGCAGGGGCTTGATCGACAACGATCGTCTCGCCAAAACCTTCAATTACTTTTTCGGCAAGCTTGAAGCCCAAATCTTTATGGGCGAGTTCTCGACCGCGGTAAAATACCGTGATTTTGACTTTATGGCCTGCCTCCAAGAATCCTTGGATTTTGCGGGTTTTGACTCCTAAGTCGTGATCCCCAATCTTAAGCCCAAATCGCATTTGTTTAACCTCGATAGACTTAGCCGCTTTTTTACTGCGTTGTAGTTGCTTTGTCTTCTGATAGTTATACTTTCCCCAATCGATAATCTTGACTACCGGCGGGTTGGCATCGGGTGAAATCTCGACCAGGTCCAGTTCTTGTTCTTCGGCCAGCTGCAATGCTTCACTGCGACTGAGAATACCAAGCTGCTTACCATCTTGATCGATGACCCGTAGTTGCGGTGCCCGAATCTGGTGATTCAGACGCGTGACTTTGGTGATTGCTAGCTCCTTGCGTTTGACTTAGGTTACAGACCAGTGTACCAGAGAATGTAACAGGGGTCAATCTTTTTACAACAATTCATGAGCAGTTTTATTACAAGCTACAGACTTGTCCGATATTGGAGGGCCTCGGCAATATGGGCACATGTTATGTCAACTGAAGTGTCCAAATCTGCAATAGTTCGAGCAACTCGGAGTGTTTTCATAAATGAACGAGCCGAAAGTTGCATTTGTTTGGCGGCACGCTCAAGAAGTGCCCGAGGTTCTGAACTAAGTTGGAGCTTTTTTGTAAGTACACTGTCGGCAATGCGTGCATTGAGCTGGGGCTGTTTGTAGCGTTTTTGTTGTGTATGGCGTGCCGTAATGACTTGACTCGTAAGATTCGATACATCTAAGGGCGCAGGATCAAGCAGGGAATGATGCTCAATAGGTTGCACCGAGACGTGCAAGTCAATTCTGTCGAGGATTGGTCCAGATAATTTTTGCTGATAATGGGCAATTTGGCTTGCCGAACAGCTACACTGCTTATTACTGCCAAAATAACCACAGGGGCAGGGATTAGCCGTAGCAATGAGTAAAAAATCAGCCGGGTATGTTACTGAACCAATAGTTCTGGTTACTGTTATGGCCTGATCTTCAAGGGGCTGACGAAGTGCTTCAAGCGTACGTCGATCAAATTCGGGAAATTCATCTAAGAATAAGACACCACCATGGCTTAAGCTAATTTCACCAGGACGTATTGTTGCACCACCGCCAATCATGGCAGTGTGACTAGCGCTGTGATGAGGTTGACGAAGCGGGCGTTGCTGTAGAAATTGACTGTAATTGTCGGCGACGAGGCTGTGAAGGTGACTAATGGTCAGCATTTCCTCTGAAGTTGGCGGGGGTAGTAATGCTGGTAGTAGGCGAGCAAGCAGCGTTTTTCCTGCACCGGGCGGTCCATAAAGGAGAATATTATGCCCACCTGCAGCGGCGATAACCAGTGCTCGCTTGGCCACCTCTTGACCTGCTATATGCCGAATAGAAGTATCAAGCATGGGGCTGCGAACTCTGTCGGGTATGGCAATATCTGGAGTTATGCCATGCACATAGTATTGAACGGCATCTTGTAATGTACGCACCGCAATAACGTTCTTTTTAGTAAAGCTCTGAACTTGTTCCATATTGCCACTTGGC
>CAYXHO010000056.1:0-4630 GCA_964465215.1 uncultured Candidatus Saccharibacteria bacterium
CTGGCTACAAAGGATTTCATGACCTTCGCACCGGTATGGCTACCTGGGAACACCAAGCTTTAGTGTTGGTTAACGAAAAAGCCAAAACCACTGCCGACTTACTTGCCTTTCGTGACCGCATTATCCGTGAAGTCCACCAAAAGTTTGGCATCACCCTCGAGCAAGAACCAGAGCTACTTCCGTAATATTACGTTTTACATATTAAAATTGTTCTATACAATCAAGTTATGTCCGGCGAATTTGACTTCAACGGCTTTGGTGGTGGGCTCGAAGCAGACATTACTCATCTGGAGCGATTAGCCATGCTCGATGCTAATCGTGCCGCCTTGTTAAATGCTGCTGGCTTACTATTTTTTGAACCGACTCGTGAAAATAGTGACTACTTTGAAGAATTATCGGACGCTTGGTTTGGCGAATTACAAAACTACATACATTTTATAATTTCACACGCTGCCGAACTACCGACCGAGCTAACGACCTCAGAACTTTTTGCTCAACAATATTTACTCGAAGATAAAAATCTCAATGAAATTTTTGCAAAAATTACAGATGATGACGATACATTTTTCGTACAAAGCAATACAGTTGAAGATGTTGCCGAGCGAGTTGATTTAGCAGTTTGTGATGGTATGGACGGGTATGAAGTTATGTCGCAAGAAGCGCAGTCCTTGATGGAAGATGTGAGTAATTTTGCACGCATTGCACTACGATTTTCGGAATTTGATCTCGCCATGCCCGACGATGAATCAATGGTCAACACCATTCATGAAGCCGTGAAGCAAGCATTACAACAAAAGGAAGAAAAGCCAACGCTAAAAAAACGAGCTTGCGATTTGGCAGGCAAAGTTGCCGTTATTGCTGTAGGAGTATATGTTGGTGAAAAACTAAAAATTTGGTTTTAGCGGTCGCTTGGGAGAGGGAACTGCAGCGCAAAGTCACGGACTTCGGCGGCTATGCTCTGTAGTTTTTTATCGTCTTTGTGATGAGTCAAAGCCTCATGCATCCACTCGGCGATGAGTTGCATGTGAACTTGCTTAAGGCCGCGGGTGGTAATGGCTGGCGTACCTATGCGCAAACCGCTAGGTCGGAATGGTGGCAGAGTGTCGTTGGGGATGGCATTGCAGTTGGCATTGAGCCCAACTTGGTCGAGAATTTCTTGGGCTTGGCGGCCATCTAAACCGGTAAAGCTGGTGGGTATGTCGATCATGATCATATGGTTGTCGGTTCCGTTGGTGACGAGTTTAAAACCCTTGTGTTGCAGTGCGGCTGCTAGTGCTTGAGCGTTATCTAAAATTGATTGAGCGTACACTTTGAAGGCTGGTTGAGCTGCCTCCCTAAAAGCTACCGCTTTTGCGGCAATAGTATGCATGTGCGGACCGCCCTGGAAGCCTGGGAATATTTCTCGGTCAATTAATGTAGGTAGGTTTTCAATGGTAGGATCAGGCGCTTTGAGTGGATTGCCCACAGTACCCTGGCTTAAGATCAAACCACCGCGTGGGCCACGAAGTGTCTTGTGCGTCGTGGTGGTCATCACGTGAAAACCAAAATCCAATGGATTTGGCAACACACCACCAGCAATCAAACCAGCAATGTGCGCCATATCAGCCATCAGCATGGAGCCGGTTTCGTTGGCGATATCGGCGAACTTCTGGTAATCCAGACTGCGGGGAAAGCCGCTAAAGCCAGCCAGAATAATCTTTGGTTTTTCCTTGAGGGCAACAGCGCGCATGGCGTCGTAATCAATTTCACCGGTTTCAACATCTTTAATGCCATAGCGAACAAAATTGTACAACTTTGCACTACTAGTAATTGGGTGACCGTGGGTTAAGTGACCTCCATGATCAAGCCGCATGGCCATGACCGTATCGCCCGGTTGCAACCATGCTTGGTATACGGCGATGTTGGCAGGAGCACCAGAATGAGGCTGTACGTTAGCGTGATCGGCTCCAAACAACTTTTTAGCCCGCTCAATTGCTAGACTTTCCAACTTATCGGTATTGTCTTGACCACCATAATAGCGCTTACCAGGGTAGCCTTCGGAGTATTTATTGGTAAAGACACTGCCGAGTGCCTCGAGTACATCACTACTGACATAATTTTCGCTGGGTATAAGTTCTAGACCTTCTCGCTGGCGCTGAATTTCGGCTGTAATGAGTTTTGCGACATCTGTATCCTGCATCTCATTCATGGTACAAGGGAGAGCAATGTTTGTACAGCTGCATCTGTTAGCGCGGTCATGTTGATATTGCTTATATTTAATATTTATGTTAAAATATTCTTTATGTCTACATCTGTTGACACCCCTGAAAAGCTGGTTCACGAATCGGCTATTGAACCGCTTTCTGAGCAGGTTCTTGCAGGCAATGCCGACACAACCCAGGAAAGAATCTTTAAACCTCAAGCTGGATTACCAAATCTTACCAGTACAGCAGATGAAATTCGAGCATCCCAAACTGACCCACTCCAGGAACTTGTACGCCCACGTAAACTTACAAAATCTTTGTTAGTTAGATCGGCATCAAAACTAAGCATCGCAGCTGTTGGAATTGAAGTTGGTGCCTACGGCGGAAGCATAATGGGATTAAGTGGATTCATAGGAACAATGCTCACAACGGGTACTTGTACCATAGTCGCTCCAATAGTGCGAAAGAAATACGAACGCCGTAAGCATAGCAAAACCGCCGAGCAAATACACAGCATTCAAGCCGAAGTACATCTTCCAGTTGAAGCATACTTCAACTCAGATCAAGAAGGAGTTGAACTCCGTATGTTCGCTGATGATGCGCCAATATCTACCCACACCCTTCTCCAAGAACTTATGCTCCTTCGGCGAGCAGTTCGAGCAGCAGACGCCACCAGCGTAACACTACCACTTGCCCGTGTTCGGGAATTTATAAACGACGGCGGTAATCCCGAAGATGTGGGTTACTCGATTAAAACCGACCGACAATGGTTATTTGAAAAATCAACCACTTGGGGTCAAAAACTAGGTATTGTACTTGAAGATAATAGTTCTATCTCGGGTCCAAATGACGAGCCGATTCATACCGATGAACAAATGCTCATAAACCTTACTTCAGAAGAGCTTGAAAAACTCTATGAGAATGTTAATCAAGAAGCCGCATTTGAACCGCTCAGCAGTATAATCCGAATACTCACCAAAGTTGCACCAGATCACCCTTTGGTAGCTCAATATGCTTTGCTTAGAAAAAGTGATGCGCAGCCCCGAGATGCATTTCGTCGCACAATTGATTATGTGACTAGTCGACGACTTGATGATGTTACGGCAAGTAGGTCGGAAGTTGCTCCTGGTGTACTCGTTAAATTAAAACAATCAATTGCCGGAAAATTAGAAGTTGGACGTTTTGGTCAACCAGAAATAACATGGCGAACTCCTAACTTACAAGTTGCCGATAGTGCCGAACTTTTTGACCACATCAGGATGACACCGGAAATGCTCACCGCCTTACTTCGTCACCCAGAAATTGCACCAGCGTCAAAAATTGTAGAGATATGTGACCTTGCAATTTGGTTAAGTGAATACACAGATTTTTCATTTAGTGACTTAGCCGATAGTGCGAGCAATAGCAAAGCCGCACCTACAATGGAACCGTACATGCCATTCACCCATCCCGGCAAACAGGAACGCGTTTTAGCTTACTGTCATGGCGTCAATGATAAGCTTGGGAAAGAAATTGCATCTTCTAGAGCAACAAAAATCATCCGCACCGCCCGAACTTCACTGGCATTTTTGCTTATCGCTGCTGGATCAACCATAGGCGCCGATCGCATCGACGATGCTGCTTCTCAAATACATATGCGACCTAGTGATTATTCTTCTGACGAAAGGATGATAGGTAATGCAACATACTCAGTACTAGAAGGCATTAACGAAACCTGGAATGGTTTTTGGTTTGACACTGCCGCAAAACTGGGAATCGACCCCTATATGTTTGGTAAAGCTAGGGTCGATGACGATTCAGAAAGTGCACTTGATATATTTGACAGTAGTTTTAGTAGCACAGTCAGCTCAGTAGGTAATGCCCCAGACCGAACAAATAAACCTGAATTCTGGATAAAATCCCATGGCAGCATGAAAAGTGATGGCTATTGGGCGCAATCAGTTATGGATTCTTTAGATGGCGGTAACGGCTACTCTTTAAGCTGGCATATGGGCGTTGCTGGTGACGGAAACCAAATCGTGGCACACGAGACTTCTCTTCCGGGTGGTAAAAAAATTAGCTCTTCACGCCAAGCATATCTCGAAGTATCTTCACGGCATTTTGGTGAAAATGATAGAATCATCGATCCTCAAGGTAATACGGATTACGGTAGAGTTTTTCACGTTCCAGTTCTGGAAGGTACACGAATTGTTGCTGCCGAGCTCAAGGATCATCCAGACGCGCGCCTAACCTTACAAATATTAGATACTGGCATACAGCAAATAGTAATAAGTAGCGATATGTTGGGCGAAAAATCAAGCGGCAACCAGATACTAACATATTGGCTGGTGCCAGACGAAAATGCTCCAACTATTCACCAAGAATCTCATATTGAAATTTCTCACACACCACTAACAGACGAAAAAATAAAACAAATTTTGCACACAGTAGACTTATTGACAACCGAC
>CAYXHO010000057.1:0-4611 GCA_964465215.1 uncultured Candidatus Saccharibacteria bacterium
CTGATGTCATACAGTGGTATCGGACGATGGCTGGAATATAGGATTGTTTTCAGATATAAGCAAGTTGCTTATGCTATACTAACCACATGAAGTGTGGGCGTCAGACCCGAGGGTTTACTATAGTCGAAACAATGATCTTCTTAGCCGTTTCGGGCGCACTGTTACTGGTAGCTATGGGTTTTATAACGAGCACCCAAAGTACCACGCAGTTTAATCAGGGTGCTAATGATGCTCTGCAGCAAATTAATAAAGTAGTTAACAACGTATCTAATGGTTATTACGCCGGTAATAGCGACGTCGTGTGTACAAAATCAGCTGGGGGACTCACTGCAAGTTCCACTGGCGGTGGAGATTCACGAGGAACTAATGCGGATTGTGTTTTCTTGGGTAGAGTTATATCGTTTGGAACAAGAGGTTCAGACACCTATACTGCCTATGATGTTGCAGGCTTGCGAGTTACAAATACTGGTGGAGAAGTCGATTCTATGCTTAAAGCATCACCAACTCGTATAACCGGAACCGAAGAGCAAGTCACGTATCGAAATGGACTGCAATTTGGCGGCCTAAAACGAGGCAGTGCGAGCGGTTTTGATGCAGCAGGATTTTTTGGAAGTTTGGGCAAAATAGCATCTTCCGGTTCTGGGACTGACTTAGAATCCACGGCTCAGCAATTTGATTTTGTCGCATTCAACCAAGCTGATTTTCCAGGGGCGGTAACTGCTAGTTATGAAAGTAACAAGACTGCTTCAATGAGTGATGGAATAAAAATTTGTTTGTATGAGGGGAATCGCCAGGCAGTTATTGCGGTCGGTGGAGCCGGACAATCAGCCAACGCAATCATGACTATTAGTTCAGGGGACTGTTCGTCATGGTAGGACGCATGCGTAATCAAGACGGAGATACCATAGTTGAGGTGATAATTGCTGCGGCTATCGTGGGACTTATGCTAGTTGTTTCATTTACTATTGCTAACGCCAGCTTCAAGCAGATTCGCATGACTCAAGAACGTGGTGAAGCGCAACGATTCGCACAGTCACAGGTCGAGCAACTCGATCCTTTAATTAAGAATAATCCGGTTTATCTTACGAGTAGTCCAGCAGGCGTTCCTTATCCGTTCTGTTTCGATAATAGCGGTACCGCCTATACGGCTGGTGCCAACGATTGTAAACAGGGAACAGATCAACGATACGTTATTAGTATTTCTCATCCACCGGGCGCAGTTAATAATACTTACTTTCAGGTGTCGGTTTCGTGGGACGGAATATCGGGGAGATCTGAGAAGTTAACCCTCGATTATAAAGTTGGAGAGAGGCAAACTAATGCTCCGTAAGGCGACACATCGATCTCAGTCGGGTTTTACTATTCTTGAACTTTTGATTGCTTCAATGATATTTTCGACAATCTTACTATTGTGTACCTACGGCATTATTCAAATTGGCAACACATATTATAGGGGTGGAGCGTTAGTGCGCACTCAGAATGCAAACCGTAAAGCTGTGGACTCCCTGAGTTCGGCGATTCAATATGGAGGCAATGATATTGTGCCGGCAGTACCTAGTGGATCAGTCGCCGAGATTTTAGTCGGGGCAACCACTACAGATGTGAAGACTGTATGTGTAGGTAATCTACGCCTGCGTTTTAAGACTAATAAGTACGTTGGCCAAGGAGAAGAAGACTGGGCAATTTTATCAGATCAAGAAGGAGCTACTTGTACGGTCGGTTCGACACTACGAGGAGACGGTAAAGAACTACTTGGACAGGGTATGCGCATCACAGAACTCAAAATAACTAAGCTTAGCAGCAATTATTCAATTAAGTTGGCTATTGCTTTTGGAAGTAATGATCTTATAGATAATGACACTGGGTTGTGCAAGTCTGGCGCCGGGAGTCAGTTCTGTGCAACTTCGGTGTTTGAAACAACTGTTCAGCGTAGGGTACAATAAGGTAATCATGAGCACTAAAAAGCAACACGAGCGTAATGAGGATGGTATTGTTGCTATTTTGGTAACTATGATTATTATGATCGTACTGAGTCTTATCGTGACCGGTTTCGCTCAATTGGCTCGACGTCAGCAACGTGAAGCCCTCGATAATCAGCTCAACACCCAGGCTTTTTATGCTGCTGAGTCGGGCATAAATGACGCGCGGCGGGCTGTAAAGGCTGGTTTTGTTGGCAATAAAACCACCTGTGATCCGTTAACGGGCACTGGGCCTGGTATAGCGGAATTATCCGATAACAAGGTGAGTGTTGACGGTGTTATACAGTATAGTTGTCTACTTATTAATCGTGATCTTGAAAGTGTACCGGTTTTTGTTGGTGATAACGACTCTACCACTATCCCAATGTCTGGATTTAATACGAGCGGTGTATCTGTACTCGTCGATAGTATGACTTTTGAGTGGGTGGCTACTGGTGTTCCTGGGCCAGTACAACTGCCCGATTCATCAAGCCCAGATTTACCAACTCAGACGGGATGGGGTGGGTCGAGTAAGATTGGAATGTTGCGAATCGATATCATCCCAACAGATGCTGGGCTCGATCCTACTACGTTAGCTTCAGGAATGACTACCTTTTTCGGCTATCCCACAAACTCAGGTGGTTCGTCAACTGCAGCCGACGCCAATGGTAAAGTGGTTAATGCTAACTGTTCTAGTAGTACTTCATGCAAATTGACTATTACGGGGTTGAGCAGCAGCTCTTACTATGTGCGTTTTAAGTCTATCTACAACAGTGTCACTGCCACCACTTGCTTCAACTTGTGTAACGGTACGACACGTATTCGTGGAGCAGGTATAGAAATTGATTCTACAGGCAAAGCAAATGATGTTCTTAAGCGTATTAAAGTATTGGTGGCTGATCCTGACAGTACGTCTAACAAGCAGTATATGCCTGAATTTCCTGTAGATAGTAAATCGGCAATTTGTAAGTTACTTCAGGTTCGTCCCGGTAACGCTGTCGGGCTCACTGACTGCGGTATATAAAGTTTATTAGTCTGCATCAGGGCGATGATGAAACTTCTGATGCACTTCTTTGAGGTGTGGATCAGTGATATGCGTATAAATTTGGGTGGTGGCAATGTTGCTGTGGCCCAGCATGCTTTGCACACTGCGAATGTCGGCGCCATTCATCAATAGATCTGTTGCAAAGGAATGTCGAAGGGTGTGTGGCGAGACTTGTTTGGTAATACCTGCCAGCAGGGCAGTCTTGGCCACCATGCGTTGTACGCTGCGGGCAGTTAGGCGGTGGAAGTTTCCGCTGGTGTCAACCTGTTTTTGGCCGCTGTAGCGTACAAACAGGGGTTTAACATTATCTTGGCGGCGGGTTAAGTATTCGCTCAGCCAGTGAGCCGCTGCTTCGCTTATAAATATAGGGCGGTCCTTCTGGCCTTTACCACGCACGGTGAACTCGCGGCGTTTAAGGTTGATGTGGTCGCGGTCTAGATTGACCAGCTCAGACACTCGCAGACCGCTACTAAACAACAGCTCAAGAATGGCGCGGTCACGAAGGCCAATGATATTCGAGATATTACAGGCTTTAAATAGACGTTCCACTTCTTCGGGAGTCAAGAATGTGACTTGTTTGCGAGTGGTACGGGCCAGTTCTATTTTGTCGGCACTCATCACCGGAAGTCCTCGTTTGCTGCAGAATTTCAAGAAACTGCGTAGGGCAATAAGGTGGTAGTTGAGCGTAGTCTTGTTCAGCTCGTCACTAGTATTAGTGCCAAGGCGATTGAGCCATAATCGCCATTTACGTACCAGCTCGGGGTTTATATCGGCCACGCCAATATCACCAGCGTAATCGAGTAGGCGAGTAAGATAGTGATCGTAATTAGCGATGGTTTTTTGAGAGCGGTTTTGTTCAATCTCAAGGTATTCGAGAAAGTCGGTTTTGGCTTTACTAACCTGCATGCTCTTATTGTAACGGCAGCACCCCAGGACAGGCTAGGGGTGTAAGGGTGACGAACGACGCCTGTATCTGTTAGAATGAAGAAAATAAATTATGCGATAAGGAGCACACGTGGAGCGAACCCTCATTATTCTCAAACCAGACGCCGTTAAACGAGGTATCATGGGAGAAATCTTGTCTCGATTCGAACGAGCCGGACTGAAAATAGTAGGCATGAAGATGGTTGTCCCAACAGAAGAGTTGGTTAAGCAACATTATGTTGATGATCTAGTACCAATCGTTGGCAAGAAGACTAAAGTAGACTGGGAAAACTACGGTGTTGCACACACTGAATCGGCTGAAGAGATTGGCCGTATGATTGTTGATGAAACGAGGAACTTTATGAAGAGTGGGCCGGTGTTGGCCGCAGTGCTCGAAGCCGACCATGCGGTAGAGATTGTTCGTAAGATGGTCGGTACAACCGGTCCTAAAGATTCAGCACCCGGCACCATTCGCGGCGATTATGCGCATCTGAGCCTTGGGCAGGCTTCTATTTATAAGAAGGGTGCTGCTAATCTTATTCATGCCTCTGGTAACGTTGACGAGGCAAAACACGAGATTAGTTTGTGGTTTGACGGAAGTGAGCTGTTTGACTACGAAACGGTCCACGAAATTTTCACTCACGCATCGTTTGGTTCAAAAAAATAGTTGGTATCCCCAAACGG
>CAYXHO010000058.1:0-378 GCA_964465215.1 uncultured Candidatus Saccharibacteria bacterium
GAATGGCGGTACAGATTACAACTGGAGAGCGACGAGTTCGCGATAAATTGTTGCGCCAACTTACCGACATTCAATATCAGCGAAATGATATCGATTTTCATCGTGGTACTTTTAGAGTTCGTGGAGATGTAGTTGATGTATTTCCAGCTGGTGAAGAACTTGCATATCGCATAGAATTCTTCGGCGATGAAATTGAGCGTATAACTCAAGTAGATCCATTAACCGGTGAAGTACTTGCTACAAAGAAGTCATTAAAGGTCTTTCCAAGTTCACATTATGTTACGCCGCATGACAAGCTTAAACTGGCGTTGGTAGATATAAAGCGTGAACTCGATGAACGGCTACAATTCTTTAAACAACATAATCTCCTCCTAGAAG
>CAYXHO010000058.1:388-4380 GCA_964465215.1 uncultured Candidatus Saccharibacteria bacterium
CAGTCGAGGGCATCAAAAAAGAGTTTGACGAGCGCATGGCGTACTACGAAAAGCATGATAAATACCTGGAAGCCCAGCGCCTTGCTCAGCGTACCAAGTACGATATCGAAATGCTGGAAGAAACGGGTTTTGTAAAAGGTATCGAAAACTACAGCCGCTATTTAACCAACCGCGAACCGGGTGAACAACCTGCTACACTACTCGATTATTATCCTGATGATTTCTTGTTGTTCGTTGACGAATCGCACATGACCATCCCCCAAATACGCGGTATGTATAACGGAGATCGCGCTCGTAAAGAGGTATTAGTGGAGCATGGTTTTCGGTTGCCAAGTGCTCTTGATAACCGACCACTTACTTTTACTGAATTTGAAAAACATATTAATCAAGCTATCTATGTCAGTGCTACACCTGCTGAGTATGAGCTTAGCCGCAGTCCGGAGCCTACCCAGCAGGTCATTCGCCCAACCGGGCTACTTGATCCACCCATCGAAATTCGACCGACTAAAGGACAAGTTGATGACCTCATTGCTGAAATACGTGACACCATTGCTAAACAGCAGCGCGTATTGGTTACTACCCTTACTAAACGCATGGCCGAAGACCTTACTGAGTATTTGAAAGAGCTCAATCTTAAGGTTGCTTATTTACATAGTGACGTAGACACGTTGGATCGAACTGACATTCTGCGAGATTTACGGCTTGGTGTCTATGATGTGCTAATTGGTATTAATCTTCTCCGAGAAGGATTAGATCTTCCAGAAGTAAGTTTGGTAGCAATTTTGGATGCTGACAAAGAAGGCTTTTTGCGTAGCCAACAAGCTCTTACTCAAACTGTAGGGCGTGCAGCACGTCATGCCGATGGTCATGTCATTATGTACGCCGATAATGTCACTGGAAGTATGCAGCGGACCATTGACGAAACTTCTCGTAGACGAGCAATCCAAGAAGCCTACAATACCGAACATGGTATTACACCCCGCGGCGTTTCTAAAGACATTCAAGCTAGTATGAGCCCCGAATTACCTGAAGAAGCTAAACGAGCCAAACTCAACTTGAAAAAGATTCCTAAAGATGAATATGGTCATCTGATCAAAGACTTAACAGCTCAGATGGATTTGGCGGCAGCTAACCTAGAATTCGAAAAAGCTGCCGAGCTTCGTGACATTATTGCCGATATAAAAGCTAAATCGTAAGTACTAATTTCGAACAGGTTCTCCAATGATAGGTAGTGCATTGAGTGCATTAAGTACGAAATGAGCCGCTTTATGAGGTTTAGCTTGCAGGACAATATGGCCAGCACCTTCCATAACAACCATGAGATCTACCCAACGTTCAGCTTCTTCGCCACCCTGCACTAAGGCATCAAATTCTGGTTGAACATATATAACCGGCAGCCCAGCATCACGAAGCTCGGTCACTCGGTGACGGAGATCAGATGTGAGACAGGATATGACCTCTCCACTCGTCCTGAGCGGATCAATCACGAAATAGCGAACTACCTTAAGGGCATTCGTCGCAGAAGTCCTTACATTTGGTAAAGACAGAAACGGTATAAGCTCTTCTGTAATACCGGGAATGATATCTTGAGGAACATTTTTTAAGAGCGATAAGATGCTTGGAGAGCCAAAGCCAATAGTGGCAAAGAGAATTAAAGCATCACATTCTTTTGTTCGATCTTCACAAAAACTAGTCGCTGTTTCTCCTCCCATGGAATGTCCTTGCACCAGAAGGCGAGTATTGTGTTCGGTGCCTGGACCAATACCGGTTCGTTTCTCGACAATAGTAATTGCATGATGCATTGCCTCTACTTGTACATGGTGAGGCGTCCACAGACGTTCTGAGGCACTTGAACCGTCATCGCGGATCGATTCTATAGTAAGTGTGCCAATGCCGCGCTGAGCGACTGCCTCGGCGTAAGGGATACTTGAGAACTGCACCCCACCAAACCCAGAAAACTCTATCATCATCTGATCTGTCGGTAATGATTGATCAACTACAAACTGCCATTCGCACACCGTTTTGCCAAACTTCTCAGTACCGCTAAATGTATAGGTTGGCACTTCATGAGCCGGAGCATCATCAAACAGTTCAAGTTCACGAGGTGGACTTTCAACTTGGCTAAATTCCAGCGTTGTATGGGCCATATGATGTGTACTTACTGTTTCATGCTATCGCTATTATGCTTAGTTGTAAAGAAATGTTGTCTAATATGGATCATATTGTCGCTATCAGGTACAATAGAGCAAATGACAAAACTGTCTCGCGAAGATATTTTAAATTTGGCCAAACTTGCCAAGCTATCGTTAACCGACCAAGAAATTGCTCAGTATCAAACTGAGCTGTCAGAGATTTTAGGTCTCGTTGAAGACTTGCAACGTGCTGACACTAGTGGTTTGCAACCAACCACACAGGTTACGGGGCTTACGAACGTGACTCGTCCAGATGTTGTTCAACAGTATGGCATGGATCAAGCGGCACTGCTACAAAATGTACCAGCTCGCAAGGGTAATGAAATTCAAGTGAGGCGGGTACTATGAGCTGGGCTTCTATTCAGTCACTAGCCGCCGATGTGCAGGCTGGCAAAACAACGGCGAGTACACTGGTAGAACAAGCACTCAGCGCTATTGAGGCTGGAAGTGAATATAAAGCTATTATTGCTACTACGGCTGAGCGAGCTCGTGCTCGAGCTACTGAAATTGATACCCAAATTCGTAATGGCGCTACCATCGGCAAATTAGCCGGCGTTCCTTTTATAGCTAAAGATAATTTTCTTGCTTTTGGCGCCGACACAACGGCTGCGAGCAATATGCTTCGAGGTTTTACTGCTCCGTATCAAGCTACAGCCATTGAGAAACTGGAAGCGGAAGGTGCAATTTGCGTAGCCAAAGCTAATCTTGATGCCTTTGCTCATGGTTCAAGTACCGAAAATAGTGATTTCTTTACTACCTTAAACCCACATGATAAAACTCGTGTCCCAGGCGGATCTTCGGGTGGATCTGCCACTGCCGTCATGTTGGATATGGCACCCTTTGCTCTGGGAACCGACACTGGTGGTTCTATTCGCTTACCAGCCTCATTCTGTGGGGCTGTCGGTTATAAACCAACCTACGGTTTAGTCTCTCGCTCAGGTGTGGTAGCTATGGCCAGCAGTACCGATACTATCGGGCCACTGACCCGAACAGTTGAAGATGCTGGTGTAGTACTTGATGTACTAGCTGGCCGAGACGCGCTCGATAGTACTACTATAGAAAAAGACGCGGCTGGCTATGATGTTGCATCTAGCCCACAAGACTCTCTTAATGGACTCAAAATCGGTGTCGTTGAGGAATATATGGCTAAAGGCCTTGACCCTTCAGTCAAGCAAGTTACTGAAGCAGCTCTTGATAAACTCAAGCAGGCTGGAGCCGAGATTGTTCCGATAAGTTTGCCAAGTTTAGAGTTTTCGCTGGGCGTCTATTACATTGTTGTGCCCGCAGAAATAAGTAGTAACTTGAGCCGTTACGATGGGCAACGCTTTGGTTACAGCGATGAAACAGCTACAGACCTAGAATCAAGCTTTACAAATTCTCGCACCAAAGGGTTTGGTGCAGAAGCTAAGCGACGCATTATGACAGGGGCATATGTGCTGAGTAGTGGGTATTATGATGCCTATTACAACAAGGCCCAGATGGTGCGAACAAAACTCATTAACGAATTCAATGACACATTTAGTAAGGTAGACATCTTGGTGGGGCCTACCGCCCCATCGGTTGCATTTAAAATTGGTCAAAACACTAGTGACCCTCTTCAAATGTATCTTGCAGATATTATGACTGTAGGCGCCAGCCTTACTGGCGTACCGGCTATTTCTATTCCTTCTGGATCGGTGGATGGTTTACCCGTGGGATTGCAGCTGATCGCACCACAAAAAGCTGATAGAATGTTACTAAGAGTTGGCCTCAGCGCCCAGAAAGTACTACAAACATGAAATTCAAATTAATTCCGCGTCG
>CAYXHO010000059.1:0-4154 GCA_964465215.1 uncultured Candidatus Saccharibacteria bacterium
TGTTACTACTTATAGTAGTTGATGCAATAGCGTACAGTGCAAAGCCATTGCGACTGAAGGAACGGCCGGTAGCCGATTCTATCTCGTCTAGCTTTCATTTTGTGAGTCCCCTTGTTTTTGCCTTGGTATCTTTGCAGTGGCAGTCATCGTACTGGCCATATGTATTAGCATTTTTCTTTTGGGGAATGGCTAGTCACGCTTTTGGTGCAGTGCAGGATATTGTGCCAGACCGCGCGGCGCGACTAAGTTCTGTTGCCACCCGTTTTGGCGCAGCAGTTACTGTTCGAGCGGCAGTAGTCCTCTATGTGTTTGCGGCATTATTGCTTGCCATGAAAGGCTGGCCAGAAGTAATTGTGGCATTAGCGGCACTGGGTTATGTATATATTATTGCTCCGTATATTAACCTTTCCGATGCTCGGTCAGCGCAATCAAATCGCGGCTGGAAACATTTTATGAAAATTAACCAACTCCTGGGCTTTATCATTACTATACTGCTCATTGTGCATTTGTCATGACCGAGCAGCATGATGATGAACATGTCGTTTTGGTAGATCCTAGAGGTACTATTCTTGGAATTGCTCCAAAACTTGCCAGTCATCACGCCAATACTCCGCTGCATCTAGCTTTTTCCCTGTACATCTTTAATGATAAGGGTGATTTTTTAGTCACCCAACGGGCACTACAAAAAAAAGTTTGGCCGGGGGTTTGGACTAATAGTTGCTGTGGGCATCTTGCTCTCGGTGAGACTACGGAGCAAGCCATACAACGACGAGCGCATTACGAATTGGGCATGCAGATAAAAGGTTTGCAGGTACTTTTTCTCGACTATCGTTATGCTACCCCGCCATTTAAAGGCATTGTCGAGAACGAAATATGTCCCATATATATTGCTCGGTCAGATTCTTCTATAGTTCTGAATAAGGAAGAAGTTGCCGATTTTCAGTGGGTGAGTTGGGACAAGTACGTTACTGATATTCAGGTAAACGACGATACTTTGTGGAGCTGGTGGGCTCAAGATCAGCTTAAACATATTATAGATTCTAAATCAGCAAGTGCGATTATTGCTGATTATTGTGAACCATTAAAATGAAATATCAAAAACCGCTCGTTGGTGAGCGGTTTAATTGAAGCGTAGGTTATATTACTTTTTAACTTCGTTACGACCAAGGCTCTTTTTGGTTTCAGTATACCAAACATGCTTACGAGCTACCGGATCATACTTGCGCAAGCGAAGCTTGTCAGGTGTATTCATGGTATTTTTCTTGGTGTAATAGTGTCGATGCCCTGTTTCTTCGGAAACGAGGCCAACAATCTTGCGTTTATCGGTTTTCTTTGCCATATAGTCTTGTATTTTAACAGATTACGACCTGGTCAGCAAGTCGTTATCGGTATCCTTCGGCTTGTTTATCGAACATGTCTTTATACAGCCCGTCTTGCTTAATGAGCGAGGCATGTGTTCCTTCTTCAACGACTTTTCCTTTTTGCAATATCACGATACGATCGGCTTTACGAACCGTACTGAATCGGTGGGATATTATTATCGTTGATTTATCTTGGTATCGTTTAAAAATGTTATTGAAAATTGCGTACTCAGCTTTTGCATCTATTGCAGCAGTTGGTTCATCAAGAATAAGCACATTAGCATCGCGGTAAAAAGCACGCGCCAAAGCAACGCGTTGCCACTGACCACCACTCGGTTCAATACCCTTGGTAAAAGCACTATCAAGTATGGTTTTATCGCCACTCGGCAGCTTCTTGAGATTTTCGGTCATTTCAGCCAGTTTGGTCGCTGATTCAAAGGAAATATGTTCATCTTTGGAATCTATGCAGCCTACTTCTACATTGCGACGAATGTCGAATGGATAGCGGTTGAAATCTTGAAATAGCACGCCGATTTGATCATACCAACTATCTAAATCCAACTCGCGCAGGTCAATACCATTAATGCGGATAGCTCCAGCGTCAACATCATAAAATCTCATGAGTAGTTTGATGATCGTAGTCTTGCCTGCTCCATTTACTCCTACTAAGGCAACATTTTCACCTGGCTGAATGGTTAGTGAAAAGTTCTTAAGTATTTGCTGGTTAGTGCCAGGATATTTAAACGATATATTGTCGAATTCTATAAGAGGTACTGCTGATGGAACCGTCAGAGCGTTATCGGGAGTCGTAATGATCTGAGGTGTATCCAGCAAAGTGTAATAATCGTTCATAAACAAGTTATAGTTCAGCATTTCACTAACGACATTCGAAAGTAGACCAACTGCATTACTAAATCGCGATAGCATTCCAGCATAAAAACTAAAGTTACCAATTGTTAGTCTATATGGCGCAGCAATAACTTGGCGTACCAGCCAAAGCGTAAGGCTGACAATAATAGAAGTCTCAAATAAACGCGCAGCAATAGTCACTTTTGTAAATTTTCGAATAGCGTTTTCTTGCTTTGATGTAATGGTCTGTTGGAGTTTGCTTATTTGACTCGTTAAAAATCCAACAAGACCAAATAATTTAACCTCTTTGAGTGACTCTTTGTATCTTAGTTGTTGGTTGAGTTTGTAGTGTAATGTATCGATATCACCATCACCTTGCCAGAAACCCCAGTGCACTTTACTCAATCGAAACTCGGTAATGAGCGACGGCATACTGCCTATTAATAGTAGAGCTATTGTCCATGGAGCAAAGGTAGCCAGTACAATTCCGGGAGCAATGAGGCGCATCAATGCTTGAATGAAGCTAAATATTTGATACGCAAAATTTCCTGGCTTCCAGTCGGCTTCTCGAGCAACGCGGGTAATGAGTCCGTTAAACTCTTGATCTTCATGTCGCTCCATATCGAGCGTGCTCAACTTGGTATTAAAAATTTTTCCAAGATGTGACTGGTAGCGTAAAAATGAGCGACGTTCGATGATGTTGTTTACTTGAAAGCCAAGCTGCTCAAGAAGTCCAAGTAGCAAAGAGCCGCCAATAAGAAGGTAGGCGGTGTGGGCTTCGGCTTGACCTTGTACAATTTTTAAGAAAATATCTAAAGCTTTACCAAAAAGATAGGCAGACCCAACAGACCCAATAACAGTAATGATACTGGAAATACTATAGACAATAATAAAACCAGGAGAAAATCGCCATATATCGACAAAAGACCGCCAGATATTGCGTTGCAAATCTCCAGCGGTCTTACGAATGTCCCTAATTTTAGTATGGGATATGTTCATATACTTGGTTTTTAGTTTATGGAGCCGTCGTCGGGATTTGAACCCGAGACCCCTTCCTTACCATGGAAGTGCTCTACCACTGAGCTACGACGGCATAACCGAAGTATTTTACCAGATATTGATCGTTTTGTGGAGTCTCTTTACCTTGCTGTGTCAAGCAGCTTGGCCATCTTCATATAACGATAGTTGATTTGGATCGCTATAGTTATCTTCTGCCGGTTGAGGCTGGTGCTCTGCGAGCTGTTCGTCAGATAGCCCGGACCGCACTTCTTTAAGGCAGACACGAACTGGGTGGTCTAGGCCGTCAAGGGTAATTGGAGCCCATTTAGGTATGTAGTGCCGTATATGTGCATTCGGCGCTAAAGCTTCTCGTTCTACTTCAGGCCACGTTCCGGGAAGTCGATTTGCACAGGCATCTACTATTTGTGGATAGTCGCCAGATAAGTATTCTTGAAAGTATCGTACCGCGACACTTCCTGCTACTACTTCTATCGGTTCTTTTGTATTTGAGGCGTCATCTCGTTCGACTGCCATAAAGAGTACTGCCAAAAAATCTGGAGTAATACCCGGAACTACTCGTTCAGGTTCTTCGGGAATTGTAACTCTTAGAACTTCAATATTAGGATGTACTCCACTGCTCATTAAGCTTATGGTAGCAAAGGAACAGCCAAGCTACAAAGGTAGTAATTACAATGTTGTTTATGCTAACACTTGAAAGATTATTTAAAAATTCAAATTTATCGATTGCTAATTATTTAAATTTAAATGGTGGTAGGTAGTTTATATAGTCGACACACTAATTAAGCATTAGGTTCGGTCAGATGACTAGCTACTTCTTTCGGAAAAGCTTCACGTACTTCCATTTCAAAAGCGAGTCTCATGATATCAGCGGCGGCAGCTTCCTGAAGTTCATTTCCAGGGGTTACTTTGCTAGCCGCTTCTTGT
>CAYXHO010000060.1:0-4137 GCA_964465215.1 uncultured Candidatus Saccharibacteria bacterium
TGCTCGGGCGCGTCGAAAATATATCGATAGTAGCCGCAAGAAGGTCAAGCGTTGGCGTCGAGCTTTGCCAAGCGTAACGCGCTCTGATTTTCATCCGCTCAAAGGCCATCCTTTAGTCTTGCCGGTGTTGACCTTTATGGTGCTGTTTTTTGCCACTGCTTCAGTTATGGTTTTTGCCAATGGAACAACCATAGGCGCTAGCGACTCAAAGATTGTTACGCTCACTATTAATGGTGTTGAACAAACCGTACCTACCCGCGCCAAAACAGTCCAGGAATTGCTCGATAAGCTTTCCGTTGAAGTGAACGAGGGCGATATTGTGCAACCCGCTGCTAATTCGTCTATCTTGGAAGACACGGCCATTACTGTACAAAAGGCCCGACCAGTTACTATCATCGACGGTAATAATGTCAAAACCGTTCTGAGTGCACATCAGCAACTGCGTACAGTCGTTAAAGATGCAGGCATCAGCTTGTTCCCTGAGGATGGGGTAGAGGTTGCCAAGTCAGATGTGCCACAAACACCGAGCGGCCTAAGCAGCCAAGCTATTATTGGTGAACAGGTGCTGGTAGATCGTGCTTTACCAGCAACGATATTTTTATACGGTAATATTATTTCAGTACGTACACGGGCGTCAACGGTAGGTGAATTATTAGCACAAAAAGATATTAAAACCATTCCGGGTGACACCATCCAACCAACCGTAGACACACCACTGACCGCTGGTTTACAGATTTATGTCGTGCGTATGGGTAAGCAAATTGTTACCAGTGAAGAAGTTATCCCCGCACCCAGTGTCACTATTGATGACGCCTCACTTCCTGTCGGTTCATTAACTGTTAAGGAGCCAGGTAGTGATGGTAAAAAGATCGTCACTTACGAAGTAGACCTCCAAAATGGCATCGAAGTTGCGCGCCGAACTTTGCAAGAAGTTATTGCAGTTGAACCAGTACGTAAGGTCATGGCCAAAGGTACCAAAGTTTTAGTAACCGGTACACGCGCCGAATGGTTAGTAGCCGCAGGCATTTCCCCGAACGAATATTACGCCGTTGACTATATTATTGGCCGCGAGTCAGGTTGGTGCCCTACCAAGTGGCAGGGACAGTACGGCGGTTGTCCAGCGTATCATGGCACACCTACCTCTAGTGGTGTGGGTTACGGCCTCTGTCAGGCTACTCCGGGCTACAAGATGGCCAGCGCTGGCGCAGACTGGGGTTATAATCCTGTCACTCAGCTGAAGTGGTGTACTGGTTATGCTCGGGGTCGTTACGGAAGCTGGACAGCAGCTTACAATTTCTGGGTCGTTAACCACTGGTGGTAAGCAATCGGTGCACAGAGCAAGTAGACAATATAACAACAATATTGTACAATATATAGATGCAAAACCCTGTTCCTAAGAAAAGTTTAGGGCAACACTGGCTTCATGATGAGGCCAGCCTATTGGCTATGGTTCGAGCAGGAGGTTTTCGGGAAACAGATATGGTGGTAGAAATTGGTCCCGGACTTGGAACGCTTACTAAGTATTTAGTACAGTCGGCCAAACAAGTGGTAGCGCTGGAATTTGATGAGCAATTAGCTACCGATCTTCCTGGTCGCGTTACTGCCAAGAATTTAACGGTGCACCATGCTGACTGTTTAACTTTTGACTATGCATCGTTGCCGCCGAACTATAGCGTTGTAGCCAATATCCCATATTACCTCACCAGTAATTTACTTCGTACGTTGAGTGAATGCTCTAATCCCCCAGCTACCATTGCACTCCTAATTCAAAAAGAGGTCGCCGAGCGCGTTGCTGCTCGTCCTGGTGATATGTCACTGCTCAGTGTCAGTGTGCAATTATATTATCAGGCAACACTTGCAGAAGTTGTACCAGCTGCACTGTTTACGCCGCCACCAAAAGTTGACTCACAGATTATTCAGTTAGTTCGACGACCCGAACCATTGTTTGTTGATTTGGATTCCAAAAAGTTTTTCCGAATCGTTAAAGCTGGTTTTTCGCAGCGTCGTAAAAAACTGCGCAGCAGCCTTAGCGCTGGGTTACATATATCTAAAGAAGAAGTTTCCGAATTACTCACAAGAGCTGGGATAGATCCAAATGCGCGCCCCCAACAACTAAGTCTGCAAGACTGGCACGCAATTTATCAAATTATGTAAGTATAAATCAGTAACTTCGCTTGACATGTTAAGTGTCTGAGCAGTAAGCTTAAGCTTAATGAAAGCCTCAAGCACAACCGGCCAATTACTCAGTCATCTCGTTTTTGCCTTGAATCGTCAGTCCGATCAAGTACTTCAAGAACGGCTCGGTATTGGCTATAGTCAATACAAAATTATGACCGTGCTCATGCAACGGCCACACATTCAGCAAAAAGAGATAGCCGGCATTTTGGGACAGACTGAAGCAAGTATTAGTCGGCAAATAAAGTTACTTACTGAACAGGGAATCTTGCAAGCAGTTCGTCGCCCAGAAAATCGACGTGAACGAAGTACGACGCTAACGCTTAAAGGGGAGCGCTATGCTGACGAGGCCACCGATATACTCGACAAATATCATCAGCCGGTATACGATAGTTTGAGCGAAAAGCAGCAGCTAATGCTGAGTGAATTACTTGCAGTAATGCATACTCAAGCTTGTCAGGGCAATAATAGTAATGCCTGCCAGGCGCTCTATCACCATCAACCATAAACAAGGAAAAAGCATGGCCAAACCGACTGATAAAATTGAAAAACGTGCATTACCGATAGTTCTGTTTACGGTGTTTCTCGATGTTCTTGGTGTGGGCATCCTGATTCCGGTTTTGCCACAACTGATATTTCGTATCTTTATGCCTGCGGGTTATACGCAGAATGAATCATTTATTATGCTTGGTTGGCTGACGGCAATATTCCCACTCATGCAATTCTTTGCTACACCAATTTTAGGTCAGCTGTCGGACCGCTTTGGTCGCCGTAAAGTCCTGGCTTTTAGTTTGTTTGGTACCGCAATCGGCTACTTCTTATTTGCAATTGCAGTTATTACAAAAAATATTCCGCTGTTATTTGCTGCCCGAGCGCTTGACGGTATAACGGGAGGCAATATTAGCGTCGCTCGAGCGGTGATTGCTGACGTTACACCAAAGGAACACCGTACCCGAAACTTCGGATTCATTGGTGCAGTATTTGGCATGGGTTTTGTACTCGGTCCATATTTGGGTGCTCGTCTCGCTACTCCTTCGGTTAACTTCTTTGGTTTATTTAACACCCCCCATTGGTTCGACTCGGCCACACCATTTTGGTTTACCGGTATCCTGAGCCTTATTAACGTAGCTTTGCTTTTGGCGCGACTACCCGAAACGCATAAGCATATAAACTCCAAACTGCGTCTAGTATGGAATCAGTCACTTCAGAATATTCGTAATGCTGCCATGAGCCCTGGGCTTCGAGTGGTATTTGCCGGGAGCTTTTTTTACTGGGGTGGTTTTACTTTCTTTACGACGTTCTTCCAAATATTGTTGATCCAAAAGCTAGGATTTAAGGCAAACAATGTCGGCGATTTCTTTGCATATATTGGCATTTGTATCGCTATTAGTCAGGCAATATTTGTGCCACTAACTGCTCGATTCAAGAACGCAACAATGTTGCGAGTAACGTATTTTGGTACTGGTCTGGCGTTATTTATGCAGTTATTACCGCACAATACCGCACAACTTTTGATGGTTGCGCCATTCATTGCTATCTTTAACGGTCTTACTATGGCAAACTCAACGGCACTTGTTAGCACGTCAGTTGGTCCAGAAATACAAGGTGAGGTGTTGGGTATTGATTCGAGCGTACAAGCTTTAGCTCAAGCTATTCCGGCGATTATCAGTGGCTACATTGCAACATTGGGTATCAACATGCCGGTAATCGTTGGCGGTTCGGTCGTAATCGTCGGCGGTATTATCTTTAATGTATTCTACCGACAGCCAAAATCAGTGTTACATCAAGTCGTTTCCTGAAGTATTAAAAAACGCAAAAATAGTATATAATATACTATTATGTCTCAACGATCTTCAATTCGTAATGGCGAAGCTTTGGCCGATTTAGTGCTCGACCATGGACAGGTCCAATCCGTTCATCAGCTGCTGAGTGACACGTTTGCCGTTCCAGAGCCCACGGCCA
>CAYXHO010000061.1:0-4116 GCA_964465215.1 uncultured Candidatus Saccharibacteria bacterium
TACTTGTTATTGGATTAGGCGTAGTAGGTTGGTTATTATTTAGCGGAGACGATACCCCAAAAACTACCTCTACAACTGAAAAAACAACTTCGACTGAACAGAAAGTGGCAGAAAATACCTATGCGCCAAATACCATTGCCTACGCGTATCGAAGCGCTAACGCCGATCCGTTTACCATCTATACTCGTCCTGCCATAGGCGGAGAACGGACAGAAATTACCAAATTAGAACGAGATGAATACGCGAGTGTTAGTGACGTTGTAGGTAGCGTGGTTGTGTTTGGAAGTGACACCAAGTTATATGTCAGTACCGACAGTGGTAAAACGTACAAAACTCTGTACGAAGCTACCGGCGGCGAAGCGATCAACAGCGTCAAACTGTCATTCGAAGGCACCAAGGTTGCCATTGCTGTAGTTCCTGATTTTTCAAATCAATCGTCAGGTAAGGTTATAACCGTAGGATTGGATGGCAAGAATAAGAAAGAACTTTTCACCGACGAAAAAGCTCTGTACTTAATTGGCTGGAGTGAAAAGAAAAACCAAATGGCATATTGGCAGGGTTGCTATGCGTGTGACGGTGGCAAAAGCGGCTGGAAACTACGCGACCTTAAGGCAAATACTGCCAAAGATTTAGTCACCGGAGTTGATACCAAAGAATTTTATCACCGCGTGGCTATCTCGAGTGACATGAGTCAGCTTATCTATGTCCAAGCTACAACTGACGCCTCGATTGAAGTTGAAGGGCCTCCGGGGTATTACAGTGCGGCGCCGTACCGCGTTAAAGTTGCCGAGCTAGCTTCTGGTAAATCTTCGCTCATTGCAACCGTTGGCACCAAGAACGAAAAGAATACTAACGGTACCGAGAAGATTCGCCTATTGTCGGTTGGCTTCTTGGCTGGCACCAACACTCCATACTATGCTGATGAAACCAAGCTCTATAAAGTGGTAGATACTAAACCGAGCTTGCTATACCAAGCCGATCAGCAGATCATCAATGTGTCTTTTGCTAGTAAGGATACCGTCATCTCTTCTTCCGGTAACCCAAGCACAGCAGATTTTGTCTTAACTTCCTATGACGTCACTGCAAAGAAATCGACTCAGATTTTACAGGGTGACGCCAATACCTCACTCTTTGGCGTAACCACGAAATAACTGGTATAATCTATCCGTTATAAACTAACGCCACCACGCGGGTGTCGTACAACGGCTAGTATATGAGTTTTCCAAACTCAGGACGGGGGTTCGATTCCCCCCACCCGCACCAAAACAAGAGCCCAGTATTGCTGGGCCTTTGTTATGGTTGGCGACCGGCGAAGTCGTAACGGCCAACACGGCGGCGAGTCATGAGCGGTAGTTGGGTGTAGGGATTGTTGTATCGACGGGTGCGATTGATGCGTTGCCAGGTTGCTTGATCTACTGGCAGCAGACTTTTGGCTTGAGCGCTCGTTAGCTGGTTTGTATCCTCGGCGAATACTTGGCGAGGGATTGGTTGTGCGGGTGCCGGTTCAGTTTGTTCCATCATGGTTCCGTTTTGTTGGCCACGCATTTCGACTACTTTTTGTTGAATAAAGTTGGTAATGTCTCGGAGCTGCTGTTTGTTGAGCCGTTGGAATTTGAAGTCTTTATTAAAGCTTTTGATGTGTACTGTAGCGCCAAAAAGTTGATGTCCGTAGTCGACTTCGGCGATCATATCGTAACGTAGATCTATAACGGTGAGGAAAAAGGGTTTTTTATCGATGAGCAGTAGGCGTTCGGTAGTGGCTACAAGTGTGGCGAATCCGCCGCTGTAGTACCCTCTCTGGACGTGCTTGACGACTTCACCAGGGATAATGATCTTAGGTAGTTCGTCACGCTCGGTCTTGCCCCATACATGCGACTCAGCGCCAATGGCTCGTAACCGTTTGTCAATTACTTGTCTCTCTACCATGTCTCGCACCTCCGCTTAACACTTATTATTGTAGGCTGCGTGACGGCGATTAGCTGCTAATAAGCTCACGTTAGCTGTGTGACATTTCTCACTATTGCTAAATTGTGTCATAATTAGTGTATGTTAGCGTCAGAAAAGCAGACCCGAGCGCTGATCGAAACCTTCAAGAAAGGTACTCGGCTGACGTATAAAAAGGGGGAGTATATCATTCGTCCCGGAGAACAGCCGTCGGCTGTTTTTTATATTGAGGAGGGTTTGGTCAAAGCTTACGACATTACTAAGTACGGTGAAGAAAACCTACTCATTATTCGTAAAGAACATGAGATCTTTCCACTTATTTGGGCAGTGACCGGCAAAGAGCGCAGCGTTATATATCAAGTGCTTGCTCCAACCACAGTATGGCGCATCTCTCAGGAACAATATTTAGAGTATCTCCACAGCCACACGGGTGCACTGGCGCCGGTATTGGATATGACCATAGAAATGTACCGGCTGCACAGTGAACGCATTATGACGCTCGAGTACCGTACCGTTCGCGAGCGGCTCATCTCATTTCTACTCGGTAGTGCACAACGATTTGGCAGTAAGCACCCAGACGGCACACTTATTGGTGTTCCGCTTCGGCACCAAGACATCGCAAGTTCTATCAACGCCACGCGTGAAACAACTAGCCGTGAAATGTCGTATTTGGAACAAAAAGGGTTGGTAAGTACACAAAAATCTTGCATCTTACTGAAAGACTTAAAAGCTTTGCGTAGTTATTTATAGCTAATCGTATCTGTTAATTTATAGTCTTTAGTGGTTAAATGAAGCAATGAAATTACTCAATGGCAGTGAACTTGCTGAATTTATTAAAGAGCGTCAAGCCCGTCAGGTACGTGCCTTGCGTCAAGCGCATGGCGTAGCTCCTAAACTAGCCATCATCCGAACCAATCCTGACCCCGTAGTGGATAGCTACATGAAGCTCAAGACAGCATATGGCACCGATATACTGGTGGATGTTGCAGTACATTCCATTGAACAATCTGAGGCTCTAGCGACCATTGAAAAGTTGAACAAAGACGATGCAGTACACGGCATCATAGTGCAGATACCCTTGCCCGATCCATCGCAAACCGATGCCATTCTTAATGCTGTAAACCCTGAAAAAGATGTCGACGGCTTAGCTACGGCTACAAAATTTGACCCTGCAACCCCCATGGCAATTAACTGGCTACTTGCTGGATATAACATAGATCTGCGCGACAAACATATTGTGCTAGTTGGTCATGGCCGCTTGGTTGGTAGACCACTGGAAAAACTGTGGCGCACCGCCAGTTTGGACATAACCGTCGTAGATAAATCACATAGTGATCTAGCTGCCGCAGTCAAACAAGCCGACATTGTAGTCTGTGCCACAGGAGTTCCTGGACTTATTACTGTTGACATGGTTAAGCCCAAGGCCGTTATTATCGACGCTGGTGTGGCAACTGATTCCAATGGATTGGTCGGAGATGTTACTGCAAGTGTACGAGAACTTCCCGACATTACCATCACCCCCGAAAAAGGTGGTGTTGGCCCGCTTACGGTCTGTGCATTATTCGAAAATGTTATTCGATCAGCGCTTGCCTCTACTGAGTGATTCGTCAATCTCACTCAAGATGCGAATAAAGCGTTGTCGTTCGGCGGCACCAAATGGGTTTCCATTTTGAATGGTGTCAAACAATGCTTCGGTGTGCGATGCATCTAAAGCAACAAGATCTAGCAATTCCTGAAAAGACGGCGTCATAAATGGTTCAGCCTGCAAGTTCATTTGCCCAAGAGCTCGGGCGATGAAGAAAGTTAGCACGTGAATGTCGGCCATGTGTTTGTCGTGCTCTTCGTTGGTCATATGCAGAACGCGTAAATCTAAATCTTTTTCACAGTAGTCAAGAATCTGCTGAGCGGCAGCGCTCATTTTTTGATTTTCCGTATTAGTCACAACCAAGGTGTGCTTGTTGCCATTGCCATAAGACTGCGGCCCAAACAGCGGATGCGTCAATAGTATGTTTTCATGGTCTGGAAGTAATTGAGCCAAGATTTCAGCTGGCTTAACTTTGACCGAACAGACATCTACTACCAGCGTTTCGGAGCGTAGAAGCGGTGCAAGTTTAGGTAATAGCTCGTCGTAGGCTTGTAACGGGATAGACAAAATAATAACGTCACTTTTGG
>CAYXHO010000062.1:0-4092 GCA_964465215.1 uncultured Candidatus Saccharibacteria bacterium
GCCGCATACCGATTACAAACAGCAGTAACAGAAGGGGTGGACGCGTGAACGATCAGCAATTTGGCAACGGACCAGTAATGGATGTTATGCCTCCGGGCTCGTCAGCAGCTTCTCCGAGCAGTCGTCCAGTGGTTACGGCATCTTCGCCTCAAATTGCAGATCCAATGATGACGGGCGCACCTTCCGGAAATGCTTTTAGTCAATCCAGTCAGCCCTCCGATATCAACAATTCCAGTAGTGGCGTCCCGCTCGGAGCCAATCCGGCAACGTATCCAGAGCCAGCATCAGTGGCAATGGATGCATCAACAGTTAATCAGCCTGTTCAGGATGCAAGCCAGGGTATGAACCTGCCTGCTCGAGGTGCATTTGCCGGCCAGTCATCAGTACAAGCATCTAACCCGCTTATTAGCGGTGATGCATCGCAGCATTCTTTTGCGCAAGGTCAGCCCATGTTTGGTCAGGTCGGCTCGCATAAGAAGGGTCGCAAGATGTTTCTTATTGTATTACTTGTCTTGGCAATTCTTGGTGGGGCGGGATATTTTGGATATTCCTACTATAAAAAGCAAAATGATGCTGCCAAAACTGTCGATACGCCCGCACCAGCAGCATCTACCAAAGTTGCAAAAGACACTACGTATTCGACAAAACTTGGTAATTATTCAGTTGACAACAAGTATGAATGGAAAGTTACCGAAAAAGATACGACTTCTGAAATGGGTGAAGTGGCGGTGGCTAACAAAATACAATATGGAACCGTTAGTTTTGCCATAAATGATACCCAGAATTTAGTAATCGAAACGAATATTGGCGGTCGAGGTGGCGATTGCGTGCCGGCTACTAAAGATGTAGCATTTGCAGCCGGAAACACGTGTTCATCGTATAAACTGCTTTCAGCAACAAAACTTTCAACCACCAACATTCCGACAACTAAATTAGCTGCCGGTACTAAGGCAGTTTATTTAGTAAAGTATCAGATTCGCGTACCCCAGGATGGAGACACCACCCAAACATTGGTTGGCATAACGGCAACTGGTACAAAAGAGGATGGCAGCGAGAAGCAATTAGAGCTGAATAAAGATCAAATGGGTGCATATTTTGCGCAAACATATATAGATGTTCCTGAGATTACGTATGTATTCAAAATTGTTGACGCCGACAACAAAGCGACACAGTTAAGCGATGCTGATCTAGTTAAGGTAAGCGAAGTACTCAAGACCTTCACACTTAAGTAGGCAGTTATTGCTACAATAGATCTATGCAAACTGACCTTTTAACCGGTCTCAATCCGGAACAATGCCGTGCGGTCCAAACAACAGAGGGACCGCTCCTTATTCAGGCTGGTGCCGGTAGTGGTAAAACCAAAGTCCTCACCCATCGTATTGCGCACATTATTGCCAGTCATAAAGCGACACCGTTCAATATCTTAGCGGTGACCTTTACCAATAAGGCGGCAAAAGAAATGCGTGTGCGTGTTGCCGAGCTGCTAGGGGCTGATGCCGATAACCGTGGCTTTATGCCGTATATGGGAACTTTTCACAGTATTTGTGTGCGATTATTACGTCAAGATGGTGAGCATGTCGGATTGCCGCGGAGTTTTGTGATTTTTGATGAAGCTGATCGTCAAACTGCTGTTAAGCGCGCCATTAAAGAACATCACATTGACGAAAAAACTTTTCCCGCCCGTATGCTGAGCGGTTTAATTAGTAGCGCAAAAAACGAAATGTTGTCACCAGCAGACTACGCTGCGACGGCAAACAGTCCGGCGGCTCAAGCGGCGGCACAAGTGTATCCTGCTTATCAAAAAGTTCTCAAAAGCGCAGGTGCCCTTGATTTTGATGACCTTATATCAAAAACAGTAACTATGCTCAAGCAGCACAAAGCCATCCGCGAAAAGTGGCAAGCTCAATTCAAGTACGTCATGATCGATGAGTATCAAGATACCAACAGTGCCCAGTACCAGTTGGTTAAATTGTTGGTTGGTGAACATAATAACTTAGCAGTTGTCGGGGATGACTGGCAGTCGATATATAGTTGGCGTGGAGCAGATTTTAGAAATATTTTGAAGTTTGAAAAAGATTTTCCTGGTTGCACCGTCATTAAATTGGAACAAAATTACCGTAGTACCAAACATATTCTTGATGCAGCTCATGCGGTTATTACAAAAAACTCCCAGCGCAGCGACAAGCAACTGTGGACGAAAGCTGGCGATGGAATGCCGGTGCAAATCTCGCAGGTTCATGGTGAGCGGGCTGAGGGCGAGGTAGTGGTACGACGGATTCGAAACGGTGTCGACAGTGGTCTGCGGCAATACAAAGATTTTGCCGTGCTATACCGAACTAATGCTCAAAGCCGATCGGTCGAAGAAGCATTTATTCATTATGGTATTCCATATCGCATAGTTGGTGGACAGCGCTTCTATGATCGCAAAGAAGTCAAAGACGTCATGGCTTACTTGCGACTTATTTTTCAACCTGACGATCGGATTAGTTTTGAGCGTATTGTTAATGTACCCGGACGCGGCTTAGGTGCAAAAAGTGTTGAGCGATTTTTATCATGGCAATATTCGTCTGGATTGCCATTGGGTTCGGCACTGAATCAGGTAGCTGAATGCCCAGAGCTCACCCCTAAGGCTCGAAAAGCATTAGCTGAGCTCGATGATATTCTGGCAAGCCTCCGATCATTAGCCGCAGAGCTTAGTGTTTCAGAATTGATTGATGCATTGATCCGCCGGATTGATTATCTTGCATATTTAGACGACGGCACTGCGCAGGGAGAATCACGCCAAGAAAACGTCCGTGAACTCATTAGTGTAGCTCAGGAGTATCACGATGTCGGCCTAGAAGGATTTCTAGAAGAAGTGGCACTGGTGAGCGATCTTGATTCGGCCGAATTTGGTAGCAATGCAGTAACCCTAATGACTTTGCACGCTGCAAAAGGTTTGGAGTTTTCGGTCGTCTTCATGGTTGGACTTGAGGAAAGTATTTTTCCTCACTCTAGAGCTTTGTATGATCAACATGAAATGGAAGAAGAACGACGTTTGTGCTATGTGGGAATGACCCGCGCTCGTGAAGAATTACATATTCTGTATGCTAGTAGCCGTGTGCTCTATGGTGGAGTGCAGCATAATCCACCCAGCCGTTTCTTAAGTGAAATAGATGGAGAATTCAACGCGGGAGACAGTTGGCAAGACCTCAGCGGGTGGGGGATGCAAGCCCAAGCAGCGGGTGGTCGTGTCGCTAATAATTCGCTCGATGGGACTGACCCATATGTTCAACCTGCAGCGAGTGATGAGCCGCGGTATGTCCCAGATCTACAAGAAGGCGATCATGTTCGGCATCAAGTTTTTGGAGAAGGGCAGGTGGTAGAACTGCAGGGTGATAACGCGGTGATTTATTTTAAGGGTAAAGGCAGTAAAACGCTCAATACAGCTTTTGCGCCATTGGAGAAAGTATGAACAGACGTACACTTGGCAGAATGTGGCGATTATGCGGCCGTATCTTATATCGGGTTGCTTGGCCGGGTATCTACATAATTATCCGTACTCAACCACCGCGTACACGAGTTGTGCTAATGCACAAAGATCATGTTTTAGTCATCAAAGACTGGCTAGGAAGCGGAAACTGGACTTTACCGGGCGGTGGACTGTATCAGCAAGAGCAGGCTGCTCGTGGAGCTGTACGTGAACTTATGGAAGAAACCGGTATTCGTATGCGTGCTTCGGAACTACAAAAAAGTGGCACCTTTTTTGTTCGTAGTCACGGTATACCGATGACCATACTTGGCTATTTTGTTGAAGTAGATAAGCGTCCTGCAATTGCACTACGTACCTGGGAAGTGTGCGACCACCAATGGATTACTCCAGAGAAACTTATGCAGTTGCCGCATAGTCCGACAGTGGTTCAGCCCTTACAGCAGGCTCTTCGCAGAACTGGCCGCCGAGTGCCGGATTTGCTAAAATAAGAAGTAGCCAGGCGGGGTAACAACATGGTTTTGATGCCGTAGCCTGCTGAATGTATGCGTAAAATTACACTATTTAATGCTCGGGCGCGTCGAAAATATATCGATAGTAGCCGCAAGAAGGTCAAGCGTTGG
>CAYXHO010000063.1:0-4055 GCA_964465215.1 uncultured Candidatus Saccharibacteria bacterium
GTGTGCGCAATTCGTGTCTGACTTCTGAAATAAACAAGTCACGCTCCTCGTCGAGTGATTTTTCTAGTGTAATATCACGTAGTAAAAACGTGAAGCCTTGTTGGGTAGCCAGTGGAGTTGCCCGAGCAATGCGACTTATGTTGATGTCTAGTGACACTTTATCGTCTTCACCATATTTAATAAACAGGTCGCTCCTTCGCTGTAGATAATTGGTTGAGCGAGCCACCTCCATGATATCGACGGGCTGATTTTGGCCGTCCAGTGGTTTAAAATAATCACCCAGAAACTGATCGGTCAATGTAGCGTTGGTATCCAAAAGGTCTAGGGCGGAGGCATTGTAGTTAAGAATCTTACCGCGCTCATCGGTGGCGATCACTCCGTCGCTCATAGAGTTGATTAGTGAAATTAAGCGGCTGTGCTCAAACTCGGCATGCAGTACTTTGTTTTGCATGTCGGCTCGATCCTTACGATTACCAAACGCGATACGCGTCATAACCATATTGACAGCCACGATAATGCCAAACTCCATGAGAAGATGCACGACTCTATCATGGGTGAGTCCATTGTTTTGGTACAACGAACCCATGAGCATTACTGCCAGCAGTGAAACTGCACTAAGCACCATTCCCCTGGCCTGGTAAAAAAACTCTGCCAGATACATCAGCATGACCCATAGATACAAGTAATACGATTGAATTGGAACAATAAATAACAGCATAAAGCTGACGAGCCAATGATAGGTATATAAATAAAATGCGTGAGCTCTTCCAAATCGCATAGCAGGTATAAAGTGCGTCAGCGCAAAAATAATACAGGCGCTCCCAAATCCAAGTACTAACAGAGGATTATGCGAAAACGTATTGTTGCGAGAGAAGTCGAACAGCAACAAAACCATGACTGCAATAGCCGCGGGGCTTACCACTTTTGGCGATATTGCCAGATCTTCTTCCACGGGGGCAGATTGTCCCACCGGTTTTTGGTCTGCCATAATCTATTCATTATACTGGTTACGCTTGGGTAACGAAAGCTGAAATACCTCTTACAATAAGTTCAACCTTGCGTACTCATTCCGAGCTGACGGACTTTATTGGCAAAATCACGGTTAACTTCAAGCTGCTTATGGAAGTCTGACTGATAATAATCCATAAGTATTTTGCTCCAAAGTTGCTCGTGCTTTTTGATACCGGGATCATTCGCCAACGAGCGGGGATACTCATACACGGGTTGAGGGCAAATATAATAGTCAGCTCCGCGGATATCAGCTTGCATGTGAGTCTCGTTAGAACTACTAGGTTCTTTATGCCACTGAGTTACTGACTGCACAATGGCTTCGTCAGGATAACCGACTAATATTCCAAACAGTATGTGATTCAAATCTTCCTTTGAAAAATCTGCAAAGCGCTTTTGCGATCGCAGACAAGCACTCATCATCTGCTGAATATCGCTTAAGTCGGCATCATCTTTAATGTCGTCTTTTGTTAGACCTGGCAATAAAGCAGTATTTTCTAAAACGTACTCTAGACCTTCTCGGGTAATCAGATCGTAACCGGCATACGTCTCGCCTGGTCGTGCGTCTGTTTTGACTGCTTCAGCCCATTGCAATTTGATGGTCCTACGTATTACAGCTAAGGACTTTTCAATTTCTTCACGCCACTGTTCTAACAACCCTCTTTGTTGGTCATCCCAGAACACGCCGTCGGCATACGCCCGAGCACCGCTTAGGGTAAGAATAGTGTTTGGCGCCACCCAATAAGCCAATAGTGCCGGAGCCATCTCCTTGGACATAGTCTGTAAAATAATTACAGCTCGTTGTGCGCTTGGCTTCATAAACACAGCTTACCAGAAACAACCCTGTTCTAAGTAAATGCATGATAGGTATGGAGTAATAAAAACAGCACTTAACCCAAATGTATAAAAAGCTTCTTAACTTCTTAGGTACTTTGATTGATTTTTCTATGATTAACTACTAGTAAAACTATTAACAGGATTAGAGTAGCAGGAGCAAGTAAGTTTGCTGCTTGGCTTATGTAAGATGATATTTGAGTTATAAGAGTAGAGTTAGTACTTCTGTAAAATCCAAATAATAACACCTCATCTGTATCTCCAAACCCAACTATGCAGATATAAAATAGGAGTGTAAAAACCGTCAGTAAAATGCTTACGTATCTAATCCACCTACTATATGGCCCACTGTCTTGCTTTGAGGACTTGTATTCTACAAAGGCATAAACTGGCAATATCAATAGTGACAATGGTATCAATAAAAACGATATCCAACCCTTTGTTAGAGCCTGAAAAGCACAAATTATTACGGTCAAAAAAATAATAAATTTATTAATCGGAAGCGACACTTTACTAGTTTTCATACAAAAAGCATATCATTAAAATGCTTTAGCTTGGTACACCCGGAGGGATTCGAACCCCCGACTTTCGCGTCCGAAGCGCGACGCTCTGATCCACTGAGCTACGGGTGCATGAACAGAGGTGATTATAGCTTATTTACAGTGTGACGACAAATGTTACTTCTGGCTTTTTGATTCAGGTTTTTGTTTTGGCTTGCCAGATGACTTTGATTCAGCTTGCTTGAGCGACTTTTGCAGCAGTTCGACAACAGATTTAGCATGGTCTTTACTCATGCCAATGCGTGACACAGCCAGTGGCTGGTTGTTGGGGCCACCACCTTGTAAGAAGTTCATAATCACCCCGTAGTCGTTAACCATGACGTGGACCATGTCAGTATAGACCACGCGTAGATCACCGGGCATAATCATTGCTAGTGACTGGGCGATTTCGGCTTGGGTGGCGTCAACGCCATCAGCGTCTTGGCCGTGGTAGCCAGCTAGCTCCCACATACCTTTAGCTTCTTCTTCGGAAATGCCAAGGTAACTAATGAGTACCATGAGGGTGTCTTCTTCGGGACGCTGTTTGCCCAGCTCGATGCCCTTCAGGGTTTCTTCGTTGATCTCAATTGCACCTGAAGCTTCGGCCACCGTCCGTTTTTTGCGAACACGGGCAGCGCGTAGTTTTTGTCCAAGGGCTTGGTAGGGAAACTCAGGGGTACTCTTCATGCCACTATTCTACCCCTGGCATTGCATGTAGGCAAGCGTGCCTTGTGTAGTCTGCAGATGGCGCTTTGCTTTAGGGTACAATATGAACATGCATATGTTAAAAAATGTGTCACTGGCCAAATATTCAACCATGCGACTAGGCGGGAAAGCAGCCTACTTGGCAGAGATAACCGAACGCAGTGACATACCCAACGCTCTGGAGTGGGCCGAAAAAAAGAAACTGCCAGTCATTATGATCGGTGGGGGTAGTAACATTATCTGGAAAGACCAGGGCTTTAAAGGTCTCATACTCGTTAACAAAATTCTAGGCTTTAGCGTCGTAAAAACCGGCGACGGCGAACACTTTGTAAAAGTCGGGGCAGGAGAGGATTGGGATAAGGTTGTAGCACGTACGGTGCGCCGTGGTCTGCACGGCATTGAAGCGTTGTCGCTCATCCCCGGAACTGCTGGTGGAACGCCGATTCAAAATGTCGGCGCCTACGGCCAAGAGGTATCACAAACACTGGAAAGCGTCGAAGCCTATGACACCAAAACAAAGCAGTTTATTCACATTGCCTCGTCAGACTGTGACTTTGCCTACCGTACCAGTCGTTTTAAAGCCAAAGACCGGGGACGTTTTTACATTACTTCACTCACCTTTTGCCTGACCAAAGAATCGCCAGAACCTCCATTCTACGACGCTCTCCAGCGCTACGTCGACACGATGGGCATTACAGAATACACTCCAAAGATAATCCGTGAAGTGGTCAGTGCCATACGGCGTAGTAAGCTCCCTGACCCGGCCAAGGTGGCTAACAACGGATCTTTTTTTGGCAATCCGGTTGTGTCAGCTAGTGCGTATAAGAAACTTAAGCAACAATATCCAAACATCAAGGCTTGGGAGACACCAGATAAAAAATATAAGATTCCAGCCGGTTGGTTACTCGAAACGGCTGGCTACAAAGGATTTCATGACCTTCGCACCGGTATGGCTACCTGGGAACACCA
>CAYXHO010000064.1:0-3977 GCA_964465215.1 uncultured Candidatus Saccharibacteria bacterium
TTTTATGGGTATCACCACTTCGTTTGAGAAGCTTCATGTTAACGATACTCTGCAGAGTAGTTGCTCGTTTGGGCAACACCAGCGCAACAATTTTGTGTTTACTGCTGCCAACTTTATCAATGATGCCAGTGATGTCATCATCAATATCGATATAAATAGTGTCTTTTGTTGCTTCTGCCATAGCTATACCTGTAATATTTTATCAATTTTCTGTCGAAAAGACCCGCCCGAAGATCCACTCTTGTCTTGCTGAAGCGTATCGAGCCCAACACGCAGCAATCCCATAGCCGTAATAAAGGTATGGTCAGTCACCGTTCCCGTCTGATCATCAATGCCTACCACGTGACTCGGCTTGATGTGCTGCACAACCGGTTTACGGGTAAATGGTAAATCGTTATACCAATCTGATGATTCTAGTCGGTCTACTAACATATCCAAACTCGACCCACCGCCACACAGCAAGATGCGCCGAGGCAAATGGTCGAGCTGAGTAAACTCACCCAAAGCGAGTTCTACGCCCGCAGTCCACACATCGAGAGTTTTCTGTAAACTCTTTTCTATAATCGGCCGTTTGGATTGAGCAACCTTGCCGTTAGACAAACCGAGCTTTAATTCTTCAGCAGCAGCAAAACTGACTCCTAAATCTTTTTCGATACTTCGAGTATATGCTCGGCCACCAATGCCAAACATTTTAGTGCCTTGTACGCCACCGTCATTAATCACCGCAATATCAGTAGTTCCACCACCGACATCCATAAGAATGCCGCTCATATTCGCATTGCTGTTATCACCAATTACCGAACGAGCTACAGCAAATGGTTCGGCTGCTACGGCCAACAGGTCAAGGTCTAACTCTTTTGCGGTTCGCTCAAGTGCCCCAATATGAATCATCGGCGCAAAAGCAGTGTACAGCTGCACGACGACTTCCTTACCTTTAAATCCAACAGGGCTGGTGACCGGATAGCCATCTATTTCTATATTAACGAGTGCACTGTTAACTAGCTGAATTTCAACATCTTTACCACCCAACTCCCATGCCAACTGTTGCTTGGCTCGTTCTCGAGCACGGGTTTGAACCAAACCAATAATCTTTTCAACTTCAGCGATATCAAGTTCTTTTTCCGGATTCTTGCGGTGACAATGCACGGTTGTAGTCGTACCTTTTACCAGTTCACCAGCAATACCAATAACTGCCGACTTAGTACTCACCCCAGCCTGTTCTTCGGCTTGACTTAATGCTTTGTCGCAGTTATTAACAACTGATTGAATATCAGCAATAGCGCCTGCTTGCATGTCGCTAAGTTCTTGGTGTGTGCGCCCTACTCCAACGATATCTATTCCATCATCAGCAATACGGCCGATTAATGCTTTTACAAATTCGGTACCGATATCGAGTGCAACAAGATACTGCTCTTCGTCTGTTTTACTGCGACCGGCTTTGGCGACAACGGTCTTTTTAAGGGTCTTTATTTTATCAAGCATAAGCGTCTACCATTATAGCATCTGCCTACACCTGATGGCCAGGCATTAGCTACTCGTAGGCCTTTCAAAAACTATCATATGCGTCGAAGGAATAACGCCAGTATTCGTTTCTTGATAGGGTGGTCTCTGTTCAACATCGATAATTAGGACATCGCCAACACCAAGCTGCGTGGTGACCATTTTTTCGGGACCAGATAAATCGATCTGTTCGTCAGTAACAGGAAATATATCAACCTCTACACTCCCCGCCAAGCCTACCAGCATAGCAACACCCTGCAATCCAGCTTTAGAGGTGTGTACACCAATCTTAGCGTTAGGTTCCATGATATGACCTCTAGCTGCAGGCCAAAACTTGCGTCGATCACCCCAATTTTGCGGCAAAGTTACTACCTCATGAGCAAAGCCAAACGATCTTCGCACCAATCGATCAATATCCGCCCATTCAGAACGCAGTTTATGCAACTCCATTTCAGAACTATGCACACCTTCTGTATATGACATTGCGCGCGCCGTCGTTGTAAACTGCTTGGCAAGCCTTTGACCAATGAGTTGGGCAACACGTTCACAGACATCTGGTTCGAATTGCTGCCGAAACAAAGCTGCCTGCTGTTCGACTAAAATCTCTGCTCGCTCTGGTGAAAGTAATTGCACTAGCTCAGTACTGCCTTGATTCTCCGCACCCCAGCGCTCGACGCCTCTTCTTTAAGTATCTTAAACTTCTTGCCGTCTTCAAATAACTGCAAAGTATGGTCAACATGTGGTCCGCCACAAATCTCAAAGCTAAATGGTCGCTCATCTTTTGGTGACTGAGCATCTTTCATGGAATAGACTTTAACCACATCGCCATATCGGTCACCAAATTGACCAAGAGCACCAAGTGGTCCAGTCGCTTCTGGTGTAGGATATTCAGCCCAAGAAACCTGTAAATCTTTGGCAATTTGCTCGTTAACAATAGCTTCCACTTGATCGAGCTGCTCGCGCGTTACTTTTTCTGGATGACTAAAGTCAAAGCGTAGGCGCTCTTCGGTAATATTCGACCCCCGCTGAATAACATGGTCACCAAGTACGTCACGCAGTGCCTGATACATCAAGTGCGTGGCTGTGTGATATTTCTTGTGCTGCATTGATTGACCACCTAAACCACCTTTGAATTGCCCTTTTGTTGCAGTACGGGATAGTTCGCGTTGTTTCTGCATATGCGCATCAAACTGTTCGCGCCAATCTGTAGCCAACTGTATTCCTTGCTGAGAGGCTTCTTCTTCACTCAATTCTACCGGAAAACCAAAGGTGTCATACAGCTTAAAGATTAGTTCACCATGAACTGAATCTTGTGCACCGTCAAAAAGCTTTTTGAACTCTCTCAGCCCCTTGGTGAGAGTCTGGCGGAAAGCTTTTTCTTCTTTCTCCATTATTTTCATAATGTCATCACGTGCCTCGGCAATTTCTGGAAAATCTTGATGATAACAATCGACGATAATTGGAACGGCGAGTTGCATCAAATCTTTTTCAATACCAAGATCAAAGGCAAAACGAACAGCACGTCGAATAAGACGCCGCATCACATAGCCCTGTTCTTTATTTCTTGGTGTCACACCGTCAACAGCAAGGAAAACTGCTACCCGCAAGTGGTCTGCAATAACGCGCATGGCAGCGGTGTGGTCGACATATTGTTTACCAGTTTGTTGCTGCAAACCTTCAATTATTGGCCACAAAATGCTTATTCTAAACATATCAGGACTATCGATGGCTGCGGCAGCAATTCGCTCTAAACCACCACCAAAATCAACATTTTTGTTGGGAAGCTCTTCAAAACCTTTTTCGGTTCGCTTATATGTCATAAAGACCGAATTACCAATTTCCATAAACCGGCCACAATCACAGTTCGGATGACAATGCGCACCAAATGACTTGTCGTGTTCAACCTCATCGAACATATAAAACACTTCGCTGTCTGGTCCGCATGGATCACCAATAGGAGTAGTTGCAGGCTTGCCACCACGACTCCACCAGTTCTTGGCACCATCATAATAAAAAATACGTTCACCCGGCTTAATACCACGTTGGTATCCATCTACCTCTGAACCGATCATTGCAGACGCAGCATCAATACCCTTACTCTTAAAGAGATTCTGCCAGATTTTTACCGATTCATCATCCTTTGGTAAATCAAATTCTGCGTCTCCAGCAAAAACGGTTACATAAATCTTGTCAGGGTTGAGACCAATCTTTTCCGTCAGGAATGTAAAAAACCACGGCAACTGTTCGGCTTTAAAGTAATCTCCAAAGCTCCAGTTACCAAGCATTTCAAAGAATGTGGTGTGACGGTTGTCACCAACCTCATCGATGTCATCAGCACGAAAACAAGTCTGGCTGTCGGCTACTCGGCTTCCGGCAGGGTGCGGTTCACCCAAAAGGTACGGCAATAATGGCTGCATGCCACTGCCCGTAAAAAGAGTCGTTGGATCATTGTCCGGTATGAGCTTGGCACGAGGAAT
>CAYXHO010000065.1:0-2842 GCA_964465215.1 uncultured Candidatus Saccharibacteria bacterium
TAGCCTCGGTAAACCATTGTATTTGTGTATTATTAGACATCTATTTCTCCTCTTTCAATTAGTCGTATATTAGCCTTGCCTGGTTTCAGAAGGTCCACTAAATAATCTATAGCTAATTCTGGTTTAACTCTCTCGCCGCACGTAAACACATCGATCGCTACATAGTTGTGCTCTGGCCAGGAGTGGATAGATATGTGTGATTCAGAAAGCAGTAGCAGTGCTGTAACGCCGCTAGGCTGGAAGTCATGATGAATACTTTCTAGTGTTGTGGCGCCGGCTTTCTTGGCCGCTAATTTTAATTCTTCTACAATTGCCTTGCCGTCGCTAGGTAGGCTTGTTACGCCCCACATGTCGCAAACCATGTGTTTGCCCAGCTTGGTTTTGCACGTGGTAATTTTATTCATAATTTTGCTTTCTTATAAAAAATACGCACGAAACCTAAATGTTTTCGTGCGCTATACATTCTTAAAAAGTACTGAAACCATACTAGTACTAAACAGGTTCGGCGTCAAATGGAGCTTTTTTGTTTTGTCGTATTTGCAGGATCTTATTCTTTGCAGCTTTATATCCGTTAATTAGCCCAAAGATACCTACCGACAAGGCGGCACCTGCGGCGGTAGACTGGAGTGGGTTTTCGACAATGTAATCAAAGGCATCTTTGGCATAGCCTCTAAGCTGTGCAAAAGGCGGAACTGGGGTTAGCCACATACCTACAAAACCGCCATATACTCCACTTTGAACCTTTATTCTTAGATCACTAGACTTTAAGCCATGAGCATGATTAATCTCTACTGTTGCTGCTGCACCTTGCCATGAGGCAGAGGCTAAGGCCGATACTTCTTTATATACTGCACTCAGTATAGGCAAGACCTTTTTAGCAACTCCCTTAACCTTGGAAGATAAAGACTCTGTTTTGGAAGATTTAATATAATCGATCAATTCTTTAGAGGATTCCACAATATCTTTATCATTTTGTGGTTTTTCACCAGATTTTTGGATCTTTGTATCTAGCCACTTACTCTGTTTGTATTCAGATAAAGCCACTACTCCAGCTACCGCTGAAGCTGCGAGCCATCTGTTTACGCCATATTCCTGAATAGCTAATTCCCCAGCAGCAATCCCTCCGGCCCATTCAATATTGGCAGCCTGCCGAACGACAGTAAAACCGATGTAGCGTTTCAGCAGCACAGACTTGTTTCTAGCTACTTCTTGACGTTGCGGTTCAATAGTCTCTAAGTCCGGCTCAACAGGCGGTGGGCCAGGAAATACTTCGATTGCTTCGGTGGCGATCTCTAAGGTAGGCGTAGGTGGGTCAATAGGGGTGTCTGATTCACCGACACCCATTTCTTGCATTAATAGCATCTGGGCAGCCAAATCAGCGCACTGTCTATCATCTTGAATATTAAAGCCTTCAAGTGGCAAACCAGATCTAATTTCCATATGTATAATATACACTAAAATCATTAAAATGTCAATGTATGTACTCTTCAGTTGCATTTGAAAATAATAAGCGTATATTACATAAAATGTTACTAATCGAGACATATCCAGCAGTGAGTCCGATCGCCGGAATAGGCTTGTTTGCAGCTCAACCTGTTGCAAAAGGAGAAAAACTTTGGCAATTTGTTCCAGGTTTTGATGTATTAATGTCTCCCGAATTTGTTGAGACATTACCTGAATTAACACAGAGGTATATAAGGGATAATGCATCTTTGATTCCAAAGTTAGGAAAGTACTTACTTTGTAGTGATAACGACCGATTTTGTAATCATAGCGAAAATCCTAATAGAGAATTCGTATATGTTGATCCTACAAATATTTATGAAATTGCCACGCGTGATATTCAGCCGGGGGATGAGTTGACGAATGACTACAGCCAGTTCGACGAAAACTTTGCTGAATACGCTGCAGATTTTCACTAGTTTTCAGTTGACATATTGACGATTATGTAGTAACATTGTTTTAGATCAATTAGATCTTGTACCATCTTAGACAAATCAGGACATCGAACTCGAGTTAAATCGTAGTTCGATGTCCTTTTTATATATAAGGAAATCTAGATATGGCATTAATTGAGAGACTAGGTGAACAACTTCCACTACCTGATGAGCCTAACAGGGTTAATCCCTATGCCCTAGAGCTGGACTCTTTTGAAGTACTCGAGGCAACTCGTCATCTTGTTGCAACAGAAAAACCTCTTATCGACAAAACAACCAATCCCGAAATCGACGATGGATTAAATAGTTTTGCAGTTTATTTTATTGATGGCGCGCATCAATGTGCAGTAGCATCTAGGGCGATTGAAGGAAGAGTGTTTCAAGAAAAATGGGAGTATACTCCCGTAGAAACCGAGGAAGAAGCTGCGCAATATGAAACAAATTCTGCTTTTTTCTTGGTAGTTGATACAACAGATTCTGAGAAACCCCGACCAGCTGTATCGCTAAGAGTTGCAGATTGTTTAAGAGGTAGTTCTGCTACAGTAGAATATTTTAAAGAAATTAATCACGAAGGTGCCGAGATGCCTCCTGAGTTGAGTGTTTCTTTGGAAGATATTGAACATCAATTGTGGGATATTGTTAGTGTAATGGCGCCAAATGAGTACAGGAATGGAAATGTTTCAGTATGGGCATACCACGCACTCTATAAAAAAAGCCTGGAGCTTGGAATAGGCAGGTGGATTTCAAGTATTGTAGATAAAGAATATGGCAACTTAAGTGCAATCGGTATTCCGTTCAAGCCTGTCACTGGAATACCTGAAGCTCAACTTTACTTAAGCCGAGCTAATAAAAAATTACGATTTGGTTTCTATAGTGCACAAGTTGATGATATTCATGATGCTGTC
>CAYXHO010000065.1:2852-3950 GCA_964465215.1 uncultured Candidatus Saccharibacteria bacterium
GTGAGCTTGAACATGCTGCTGGTGAGGAAACTATATACAAGACAATAGCTCGAATCGCACGATTAGCTTTAAATGGAACTTCCAAACCCATTTCAGCTGATCATCTAGCCGCTTAGTTTTTACTCAAAGAGTAATTTACGTTAGAATTAGCGTAAGCATGTCTATTATAGAAATATTGTCTTTGTTCTTGAGTCTATGTATTTTCGTAATTGGTGCTTCTATATATTTCAGAAATCGAAAACAAGTCGTTAATAGAGTATTTATTGTATTTTCATTTATATGCGCGCTTTGGGTAATAAGTTATGTCAATATAGAGCTCATTGATAGATTAACAGTTGTAAAATTTATTAACTCCCTAACATTTGCAATTAGTATTCTTGTCGTCTATTGCGGAGCGTTATTTACCTACGTCTTTCCGGTAAAAAAGAGTATGCGAAGACTTTTGTTTTTATTGCCATTTATTTTCTTTGTAGTAGTTTTGTGCTTCTCTCCCCTTATATCCGGTGAGGTAACGCGTATTCAAGGCACACCCTCCACCTATAAATACGATGTCGGTAGATATTCTGCTGTCTACATCTTTACAATGTTAATAGCCGTTGGGTTGATAATAAAAAACCTATTTTTTGGCATAAAAAACTATACTACTCAAGAGAAGAAGCAGGCTAGATTAATCGCAGTAGGATTTGTAACTAGTGCTATCACTGGCATATTTATAGCAAATGTCTTGCCAACGCTAGTCGGAATTCAACAGATTGATTTATTCGCTCCATTTTCTTTAATTTTGCTTGTTGGTTTTACAGCTTACGCTATCGTAAAGCACAAACTTTTTGACATAAGACTGATTGTTGCTCGTTCACTCGGGTACGTATTAACTTTAGCAACCCTATCAGCTCTATATGCCGTTGTTATTTTTGGATTATCGAGTAGCGTTTTGGGAACAGGTAATTTAACAGGATTGCAGCAAGTTCTATATATTTTAGCAACGCTTATATTTGGTTTTACGCTAACACCTCTTAAGAAATTCTTCGACAAATGGACAAACAGGTTATTTTATAGGGATGCCTATGACGCTCAAGATTTGCTCGATCAGTTGAATAA
>CAYXHO010000066.1:0-3839 GCA_964465215.1 uncultured Candidatus Saccharibacteria bacterium
TTTCCTCGAAGCCCTTCATCTTTTCTGTAAATTGATCCGCGGTAATATCGATATAATCGATTTTGGTATCGAAATACTGGCCAGCACTAAATGAATATCCTTTTTCAGTCACCTCATCAAAAGAAACGACGACGGAAAGATCCTCGACCACTTCTAGTAAGTATAAAACATCAAAGATATTTCTCTCTTCCTCTGGCGAGAGAACGGTTTTTTGATTTTTCCCTTCTTTAATCGTAGTGCCTAATTTAGAAGCATCCATCAAAACAACCTTGTCAGAAGTATTTTCGCGGTCAATGAAGATGACCGATACATTAGTACCTGTCGTTGCAAAAATATTACTCGGCATGCTCACTGCGCCTTTAAGCATTTTTGCATCAATAAGCTTTTGCCGTATTTTTTTTTCGATACCACTTTGCGCTGTAATGAATCCGGTCGGAACAACAACTGCAGCTTTTCCCTTTGCAGACAAGGAATGCATGATGTGCTGAATGAACAACAAGTAGATTGCCATCGATTCCTTTTTCTTGTTTGGAACGTTTGGAATTCCTGCAAAGAATCTTTCGGAATTTGCCTTTGTATCGATATCTTCGCGCCAGTCACTGAAATCCAGTTTAAACGGAGGATTTGAAACGATGTAATCAAACTTCATTAACTCACTGCCTTGTTTGAAATACGGATCTTTAATCGTATTTCCTTGAATGACGTTATGAATCGAGTGAACAAGGTTATTTAAGATAAGGTTTAAGCGAAGCAAGTTTGATGACTTGTCAGAAATATCTTGAGAATAAATAGTGCATTTATTCTCACCGATGGCGTGAGCGACGTTCATGAGCAAGGTTCCGGAACCAGCAGAAGGGTCGTATACAGTAACGTTGCTTACTGGCTTATCAACCAAAATTTCTGCCATGATTTTTGCGATGGCATGCGGCGTGTAGTATTCGGCATATACACCACCACCGTCTTTGTTGTAGTCCTTAATGAGGTACTCAAAAATCGTTGAAAAAAAGTCGAATTTTTGTTCGAAGATTTCTTCAAAACTAATATCCACCAGCTGATTGATCAAAGCTCTGGCAAAATTATCCTTTTTCGACTCAGATTTATCAGAAAGATAGCGATCAACCCCTTTAAAGAGTTGGATTTTTTGACCCTCTTCGGTTTTGACTGAAAAAACATCATTATTTATTTCTGCAATATCTCTCAATGTGTCACTGAAGAGTTGCGAAAATTGCTCGCAATTCTGCTTGTTCCACAGAGTAGAGATGAAATGATCCGGTCGAAGTCTTGCACTATCCGGACTCATTTTTGAAAGCAAAAGCTCGTATTCTTCATCTGAAAGTTTTTTAGCCGCGTCTTCCCAACTTCCAGCATCACGAAGCTTAGGTTCTATGTATTTAGCCTCGTATCCAAACTTATCGTTCATGAACTTGTACAAGAAAACTTGAGTAATGATGTTAAATTCATCACCCGTGTTTCCCAGACCGGCGTTATTACAGATACCCTTCAGCTTATCGATGAGCTGTTTTGTTTTTTGTGTAAAATTTTGCCCTACCATACGCGTGTATTACCGAAATCGTTCAGATACTCCTGGGTTGCCATCTGGTTGATCTCTTTTGCTGCCGTTGCATCAAGTTTCATGTCATGTGATTCGAATGCGTTCACCACAATGGGGCTCATGAACTTGAAGAAGTATCCTTCGTTTTGAATCATGCGAGCATTCTCCAAGACTTTTTCATCGGCATCGTGCTTAATGTCCATCAAAGCATTAAAGATGGCTGACTCTCGTCCGTTAATCGCGGGTTGTCGTAGTACTCGCTTATGTATCCGGACGTATTTTTCGTCGTTTTCGTACTTTGCCTTGAGTTGATTATTGCGCCTGTTCAGCTCACTGATCTGTTGATAGATTTTTTCCAACGCATCAATATTTTCATTCATCTCTTCCTGTGTAATCTCATCCAAATTTTTCTTATTAAAGAGGCGCCTCAATTCCTCGTAGAGTTCGATGAATTCCGGATCCTGCTTGTCGAAATTGCTCGCCATCGATTCTCTTGTTTTCTTTAACGTGTCTTTCAGCTTGTCCGCAATAACCATCTCTTCTTGGGACACTTTCTTAAACGTGAAAACGATGTCTTCAAGCGCAACGTTGAGAAGATTGGTTGTATCCGCTCTGTTCTCTAAGGAATCTTTGAGATTGAGCAAGTTGAGATGGTTTTCTGTTTCGGTAAACAAAGAGGCCAGTTTCCTGAAATCAATCTTTTGCAACAGGTCATAGTGACCCATGAGACGAATCATGTTGTAAAGATTCTTCGCACTCATGAGAGCCTTTTTGACAGCCAAAACCAACCCTTTGTCTTTTATCTGTGTGATTTGTTTTGAGAATTCCTCTGCATTCTGTAAATCAAATCTAAACAGTTGTTCTTTGATGTTTTCGATCTCAGATTCAATCTCTTCTTTCGATAGGAAAATGTTGGAATAACTCTCAATTTCATCTCCCAGCTCCTCTTGCAATTCGTCAAAGTACGCTTTATTCGTAGCATCAAACTCGCTTCGAATATCCGCGAAGTCAACCACGTATCCGTATCGGAAATCCCTATACGGTCGATTAACGCGAGTAAGCGTTTGGAGTAAGTTGTGCTTTTTAATGACTCGTCCCAGGTACAACTTCTTTAATCTCTTTGCGTCAAAACCCGTAAGGAGCATGTTGTACACGAACAGAATATCTATCTTTCCTTCTTTGAACCTCTCTACCTCATCTTTTCTCGCATCTTTATCACCGACATCGTGCAGGATTAAGCTGGCGGTTAACTCGTCGGAGAATTTCTCATTAAAAATCTTGTACATCTGCTTTGCCTGATCTGAGCTGTCGCAAACAACCATTGCCCCGATCGAAGTATCGCCAAACATCACCCGACTACCTTTGAAGTCATTGATGATGTAATCAAGCATTGGGCCAACGAATTTATGGTGGGCATAGATGTCCCTTTTCGGAATATCACCTTTGAGGACTTTTATTTCTTTGACCGCCTCCTGAAGCTGCATCTTATAACTGGTTTCAATGCCTTCTCGAATGAGTTTTAGCGTATATCCATCGGCGATCGATGCATTGTAGTAGTACTTGTGAATATAATCGCCAAAAATAGCCCGTGAATTTTTGCTCTCACCGATAAGCGGCGTACCTGTGAGGCCAATCATTATCGCGCCTCGATCGGAGGTCATGAGGTTTGCCAAAAAGCTGCCGTTCGGATCGTAGCTTCGATGCACTTCATCAAGAAAATACACTCTCTGTGTGTTCGTATCGTAGGATTTGCTGTCTAGGGCGGTGGTATCGTCTTTAAATTTTTGAATATTGACCACCGTTATTTCTTGTTGGCCCGTAAGGTTGTGGATGTTTGCGCTGCTTTTGAAATCTTTAACCAGTTCTCTGCGAGAGTTAACAGTATGAACAACAAGTCCACGGCTGGTGAACTCTCGCTTAGCCTGAATCAAGAGATCGAGCCGATCCACGATAAAATAGAATTTCGGCACGACGTTCTTCTTCTGGAAATAATCCGTTAAGTACCTGACATTGTAGAAAGAAAGGGCTGTTTTTCCGCTCCCTTGCGTATGCCAAACAATCCCCTTATTTTCTCCATTCTCAATCTTTTTCTCTATTGCCTTTGTCGCAAAGAACTGTGGGTAGCGCATGATGTGCTTTTGTAGCCCACTCTCTTCTTTTACGTATGCAATGCCATACCTCAACCACATCGCCAGTCTCTCTTTGCTGAAAATAGAGGTAAGAATTCTATTTGTTGGCGTGTTCGGATCTTTATTTGTTGAAAACTCGGGACTGTGTTTAATGACGT
>CAYXHO010000067.1:0-3834 GCA_964465215.1 uncultured Candidatus Saccharibacteria bacterium
ATATGTTCTAACCTTTTACACTCTATTGAATACAATCTTCAGTATACTGCATAGCCTCATTGCTATCAATGAACAAACTAAGAGATCGCTAAGTTTGACCATAAAAACGAAAGAGTACGATTTGTACGCAATTAGCGCTTAAAGCGACGAATGAAGCCATCGATGATTCCGGTCATATTGGAATGACTTCCCTGATCTTTAGTGGTCGGTGCTGGTGCACCAAGTAACATATCAAGCAACATTAAGCCGACCGCACTGGCATACGATGGATCTTGTACGGTATCCATAAGTCCGGCAAGCGGCTGTAATTTTCCCACGCGAGCGGCAAGTTCAAGATGTTCTTTGGCGAAATCAGCAATACCGGGTATATTTGCCGTGCCTCCGACGATAACTACTCCACCAGGCAACTTTCGAGACCTCTGAATCTTTTTGAGCTCTTTATCGACGTAATCAAGTAACTCCTCTACACGAGCTTCAACAATCATATGAATATCTTCAGCCTCAAATTCATGGCGGTGCTTATTGATAACTATTGATACTGGCCCAGTCTTTGCAAATGTACCTAACCCGGCATGCTGCATTTTTACTGCTTCAGCTATGTCGAGATCTGTTTTTAACCCAATTGCTAAGTCATTCGTAATGTTTATGCCGCCCATGGGTATGACCGCCACGTGCTGCACTTCCCCTTCTTCTAAAACAACCATGTTTGTTGTTCCACTACCGATGTCGAGTAGTACCGTACCGGATTCTTTTTGTTGTGAAGTCAATACAGCTTCGGCAGCGGCTAAGCTTGATACCGTATGATGGTGAGCCGCAACCTGTGCCTTCTCTAGAACCATATCAAGATTTCGAAGTGTTGGCGTAGACGCCGTCACAATATGAGTGTCAACTTCTAAGCGCACTCCTTGCATGCCGACGGGATCTTTAATGCCACCCTGGCCATCTAGCCGATAATTCTTAGCAAATACTTGAATAATCTCGCGGTTCGGAGGTAGTTTTACAATGGTCGCCGCTTCTTCAACCCGGAATCGATCATCATCTGTTATTTCGCGGTTAGCTGCGCTAATTGCAATAACACCTCTCGAATCCATTCCAAGAACCTGCGGGCCATTTACATTCACTGTGGCGCCCGAAACACGGACACCGGAGACTCGTTCTGCCTCAATAATAGCTTGGGATACTGCCTCTACGGCGTCATCTATCCGAACGGCAACCCCCTTTCGCATACCCCGGTTTGGCGCCGACCCCTGACCAATAATTGAAATTATACTCCCTGAGTCGGTCTGTTCTAACATGCCTACAATACATCGAACAGCACTCGTACCGATATCGAGCCCGAAATAATGTTGGGCTGGTTGTTCACGCATATTCGTAAGTATAGCGCTTGTCCTTAGTGCGGACAAGTCATGTATACTACACGATGGTCAAAATTTCGTAACCGTCTTCTGTAATCAAAATTGTGTGCTCAAAATGAGCGGCCAAAGATCCATCTTGTGTTCGAATCGTCCATTGATCATCATCAACCGTTACCTCTTCTCTCCCAAGCGTCGCCATCGGTTCAATGGCGATGGTCATGCCTGCTTCAAGCTTTGGGCCGGTATGCGCCCTTCCATAATTTGGAATATTGGGGTCTTCATGAACAGCATGGCCGACACCGTGTCCAACGAGGTCGCGAACTATGCCGTAACGATGTTTTTCTAACACCTTTTCTATTGCCTCGCTGATCGTTCCCACCTGAACTCCTGCAATGAGTTGCTCAATGCCAGCTTGTAATGATCGTTCTGTTATCTGTAGTAATTTAAGAATTTGTTGATTATTTGTTGTTCCTGCAACAACAGATATTGCTGCATCGGTAATCATACGGTCTACTGAAACCCCGAAGTCAAGACTCACAATGTCACCGTTTTTAATAATTTTATTTCGCTTTGGAATGCCGTGCACCACCTCATCATTCACCGATACGCATAATACATCCGGGAAACCATGATACCCGAGGAATGCTGGTTTTCCGCCCAGCTCCCGGAGTCGTTCTGCCGCAAGGTCTGCGAGATCTTTGGTGCTCATTCCTGGTTCAAGCACAGAACGCAAATAATTGAGAACCGTTGCGAGCTGTCGCCCGGATTCGCGCATAGCAACAATTTCTTGTGAATTCTTAACTTTGGTATACATCTCTAAATAAACTTCGCGATCTCATCATGTACAACATTAGGAGCGGGTGCGGCATCTACGTCATGCACCGCAATTCCTCGAGACCTAAAATCTGCCAGAATAGGTTGCGTTACTGCTTCATACTCTTCGAATCGTTGACGAATTGCCTCTGGCGTGTCGTCTAGCCTTCCTCTACTTGCCAGGCGCTGTACTACAACATCTTCGGTAGTAGTGAGATGAATAACTGAACTTATTTTAAATCTACCCAGCTCAACTTGATCGATCAGCCATTCTGCCTGCTTGAGCGTCCGAGGAAAGCCATCCAGAATAAACTCTTCTTGCACATTAATGAGGTCCAACACCTTATCCATAAGACGAATCATTTCGGCGTCACTCAATAACTGACCGGCCAGCATTTCTTGACGACGCTTTCCGGTAACCAGCACGCGTAATATTTCGCCGGTTGAAATCCAGGCATATCCCCGTTCATCAGCCAATAACCGACCCTGCATACTCTTTCCGGCACCGGCAACACCCATAAGAACTATCATGACGCTAAATGCTCCTTAACGAGTCGTGCCACCAATGATCCGTCAGCAGCTGAACCTGCTGCTTGCTTTACTGCAGCAATCAGCTGACCCATTTGCTGCATGTTTGTTATACCAAGTTCAGACGCCTTACCGGCGACTAATTCACGGACCGCATCTTCGCTAAGCTGCTCGGGCAAGTAATTGGCAATCACTTCAATTTCTCGCTCTTCCGCTTCGGCTTTTTCTGTATTACCACCTTGACGATAGAGCGCAGCACTTTCTCGCCTTTTTTTAGCCTCCTTCTGCAAGAGCTCAGTCACGATCTCGTCACCCAAACCAGTATCTCGTACACCCTGACTGACTTCAGCATATAAAATAGCGCTCTTTAGTCCACGTAATGTCGTTACCAATGTCTTATCACCAGCAAGCATGGCTTGCTTTATGTCGTGTTCGATAGTTTCTTTAATAGTCATTACTCCTCCAAGTGTAACAAACTAAAAAACCCCTGCAAAGCAAGGGTTTTCAAAGTACTTATAACGAGCAGTGTTAGCGAATGCCCAATTTAAGCTTCTTGACCTTCAAAGCTTTTCGCTCACGGCGAACAATAGCCTTCAGTCGTCGTTCGCGTTTACTCATTGGCTTTTCAAAATACTGAGCTTGCTTAGCGGTTGCCAGCGCACCAGATTGTTGAACCTTGCGGTTAAAGCGTCGGAGCAAATTCTCGAACGATTCTTTTGCGTCTTTACGTGTTACTTGAATCATAGGTGTAGATTATATGCTAACAGAGAGGATTTGACAAGAGCCTTGGTGACTGACCTAGGCGTTCGATGCCGGGTTGCTCTTCTTTTGATTCAATCGTTGTGATTTAAGAACGATACTTTGTAATTCTTTAAAAATAGCGAAGTGTTTATTGGTGTGATAGACCTTAGTGTTTCCCTGTCTTTCAGATATAAGAAACCCTATTTTTTCTAGGCGCTTTAGCTCACGCTGAATGTTGCCGGCGTCTTCTTTGATCAGTTTTGCCAAACCACGCACATGCGTCTTAAAATCAGGGTATTTGGCATACACCACGATGATCTTGCGTCTGACTCGGGAAGTAATGAATACGTCTAACATAAGCTTTTATTGTCACTCCTACAACGAGAGAGTATAGACC
>CAYXHO010000068.1:0-3785 GCA_964465215.1 uncultured Candidatus Saccharibacteria bacterium
GCCTTGACTACTATAGTGAATATTTCGACATAGACTATCCCTTGTCTAAATGCGACATGATTGCCCTACCCGATTTTGCCAGTGGAGCCATGGAGAACTGGGGTTGTGTTACCTACCGCGAACAAGCTATGTTCGTGGATCCAGAAAATACCAGTGTAGCCATGAAGCAGTATGTGGCTATGGTCGTAGCACACGAATTAACCCATCAATGGTTTGGTAACCTCGTAACCATGGCGTGGTGGACCGATTTGTGGCTCAACGAAGGATTTGCGTCTTGGTTTGAATACCTAGCCCTGGATCATTTATTTCCAGAATGGCAGATGTGGACACAGTTTATCGTTGACGATCAGCAGATGGCGCTTAAAAGCGACGCCCTTGAACATACGCACCCGATTGAAGTAGAAGTTCGGCACCCTGATGAAATCCGAACTATTTTTGACAATATTAGTTATCACAAAGGCGCAAGTGTCATTCATATGCTTTATAACTATCTGGGAGCACAGGATTTTCAAACGGGGCTTCGCTATTATCTTAAAAAATTCAGCTATAAAAATACTAATACAACTGATTTATGGGACGCCTTTGCTGAAGCATCTGGAAAATCGGTTGCACGTTTTATGGACGCATGGACTACGCAGAGTGGATATCCAATCCTATCTGTAGAGGTAACAGATGCTAATGTTCATATTCGTCAGGATCGATTTGTACTGAACCCTGAATGTGAAGCCGGTGAGCAGACGTGGCCGGTGCCACTACTAGCTAATACGGAATTAGGGTTGGATATTCTTTCTAAAACAGATGTAACTATTGCAACCAAAGGTGATAAACCAGCACTTATTTTGAACTCAGGAGCCAGTGGTTTTTACCGAACGGTATATAACGCTTCTCATGTGCAATCCTTGGTTAAGCTGCTCAAAACCGGGCATTTGACTGTCCTAGACAGGTTGTCCTTACTGAGTGACAGCATCGAAGCCGCTAAGGCAGGACGTGGTAGTACGGTAGACGCGCTGCATCTTCTCGAAGCATATAGCGCTGAGACAGATAATGCCGTGTGGGACATTATTGCAACATCGCTCGCAAGTATTAGAGCAGTTATGCATGACGATGATGTTCGAGAAAATATGAAACCATATGTGCGAAAACTTGTCGCCAACGAACTAGCTCGATTGGGTTGGCAACGCAAAGCAAACGAATCGCACTTCGATACCCTGCTCCGTCCGACCATTATTGCTATGGCAGCTGCAGCCGACGATGCCAAAGTTCTCACTGAAGTTAATAAACGCTTTAACGACATTACTTCGAGCTTTGCAAAGAATGGTAAGCCTACGCATACGACCGATCCTGACTTGCGCGGTGTAGTATATACGACCGTAGCGCGCAATGGTGACAAGAAGGAGTTTGAGATACTCGTTGCTCTGCACAACGCTACGCATAGTACCGAAGAAAAGCTTAGCCTCACAGCAGCTCTCTGTAGTTTTGAGCAACAAGAAATCAGCAGCAAAGCGCTCGCTATGATTCAAACCAAAGCAGTTCGCGCCCAAGATATTACCTATTGGATTTCATACAGTCTATCCAATCGCTTTAGTCGTGAACAAACCTGGCATTGGATTCAAGATAATTGGCAATGGATTTCGGATACTCTTGGAACAGACTTATCCTTTTTCCGAATGCCGGTCTATGTTGCCCGTAATTTTAGCGAGCGATCGTTCCTGAAAGAATATACAAATTTTTTTGGAAGTGTTTTGTCTCCTGCATTTGATCGATCATACAAACAAGGTATCGAGATGATCACTTGGCAATCTGCATGGCGTGAGCGTGATCTCACAGAAATCAAAACCTTCTTTAAAGATCGCTCATAAAGAAAGTCAAACTTATATTACTCAATACTTTCTATAAAGTCTGTAACTACTATATTTGGTCCCGATAATTCTATAGCCGATAAAACGTAATCACCGTTCGAGTTATGCTGTTGAAGCCAGCTGTCTGCTGCACGTTTCATTTGTAATAGTTTTGCTGGTGTAATGTAATCTAGTCCGTGGCCGCTGTTGTTTGAGCGTCGGTATTTTACTTCTATAAAAAAGATTGTATGTAGCTTTTTGGCGATTATATCAATCTCACACCATGATGTTCTCCAATTTTGAATTAAAACTATGTAACCCTTGCTTCTCAAGTATTCGCATGCCCGAGCCTCGGCTAACCTACCGCGTTGCGTCGGGGACATAGCTGGTAGCAGCATTTGAATTGGCTTATAGCTGAGTCGATGCAGCCTTGTCGGTCCATGCTTTGCAAGAGATGTATGATGAGCAGCGGTACCGTACCCAACATGTGACCTAAAGTTGAAATCGGTAAATTCTTCATGTTGGGTGCTCATATAGGTGTCACGAGCAACTTTAGCCATAATGCTAGCAGCACTTACTGCCGGAACACTATCATCTGCCCTAATAATAGCTTTTGTGCGCGGAATATCATCTAAAAAGTTGATGTGTCCATCTATTATAATCTGCTTTATAAGCAGTCCAGAGTGTTTGGCTTGCAAATCACTGAGTGCCCGCTTCATGGCCATCCTAACGGCTGAAGTCAAACCAAGCTCGTCGACTTCATAAGCCGATACCCAACCGAGGCCACACATACCATGTTCATCTATCCAATCGGCAACTTGTTGACGTTGTAATGCTGATAATTTTTTTGAGTCACAGAGAAGCGGATGATTTGTAATTTTTGAAGAAAGAATAGCAGCTCCAGCAACAAGTGGCCCTGCCCAACAACCTCTCCCAACCTCATCAATACCAATTGTATGCTCCATTTACGAATAGTATCATAAATGAATTATTGCTACATTTCGGCTGGTGTAATGATTCTATGTGGTGCAGACTTTATTGATGCAATCAAATCAGGACGCGTAGCACAAAAAATTCTGCGCATCCATCGACGTTCTGACTGGGGCAATGAACGGTCACTAAATGTTCCACGACCGTGTACAAAAGATCGATTATTAAATAGTAATATATCTCCAGGATATAAAGGTGCTTCAATAGTATTTTGCCGAAGAGCGTCCTGGAATGTCTTAGCAGCTTCACAGTGTATACCAGCTGCGTCTTCTGTAAAACCTAGTTTTGATTTGCCATAGTAATGAATTATACGAACTCCATGTTTATCTGTACTCAGCAAAGGAGTTGCCGAAAGATGGTGCGCTGAATTATCAGCTTGTTCATAGTAAATTGTATAAACTGGGTCATGAAGAGCGTCCCATGTATCTGCATCGAAATCGTTTTGATCTACCGTACTAAGAAGTGTTGGCACTTTGTTGCTATTTCTGACGCAGCGTAGCGAAAGTAGATCTGGCATTACCGAAGGAAAAACAGCACCATCCGCATGATAGTCAAATTCTCGCTCTGAACCAAATGCAGAGTCTTTCTTATCTTCAAAACCACCACGAGAGAAAATATCACAAATTATTCTCCCACCACGTACAAGTGAATTTCCAAATGCATAGCCAAACATAGAAGCTATTACAATATGTGGAATATCAAGCATATGTACATCAGCGAATTCAGTAGATTGATAACGAGATGGAGTTGGCGGAATTGGTTGAGCAAGTGGTAGTCCAACAATGCGCAAAATACGAGGTACGCATTTTTGATCATAGTTTGGATGCTCGACATTTACCTGGGGTGATGCTGGTATATCAGCTAATTGCGATTCAACCCACTCGAAAGTTTCAACTTCATGTCCTGTAGTAAGACTTGGTGGAAATGAATGAGATAAATCATCAAGCCATCGACACA
>CAYXHO010000069.1:0-3580 GCA_964465215.1 uncultured Candidatus Saccharibacteria bacterium
GCTCGCAAAGCATAAGCGTCAAGATTGACAAACACCTCTCAAAGTGCTAATGTATTAAGAATTATGTCAATGCACGAGCAACCATTGCAAACCCTTGGCGACATCGAAAGGCAAGAAGCGATAGGGCGGGCAACAGAGGTGCTGATGGCTACTGCTCCAGAGCTGCTAACCGGTAATTTGCCCGATGAACTTCAAGTCCGCTTAAGACAATTGTTTGGACCCAATAAAGAGTATGCGCTTGGGGTTAACCAGAGTAGAGGCATGGAGGAAATAGAAGGCGCAGAGAAAGAGCTAGCTGAGTGGGGCGGGATTAGCATGAACGGCGGTGGCACAAGCTTCGGCAGGCGCTTTATTATCTTTGACTCGGGTTCAGAAGAGCAGGGTTTTGCGCAGTGGTTTGCTGGCTACTATGGACCCTCTAGGGGTCGACTAGTAACCGTCTTTCCAGTAGATCGTGAAGATGGCTATGCGCCCCGTGTACAAGTAAATGAGCTGGAAGACGAAGCCTTGCCGCAAGATTTTCTCATTGTTCGTACAAGCTCCAACGGCACGGCAGACATCACAGTTGCAGCGAAGTACGTAGCAGGTTTCATCGATGACACCGGTTTTCACGCCAACGAGAGCTTCTTGGCAGATGGTTTGCCGCCGAAATTTGAGAGAGCCGAATAGCTACATAGACAAGTTAGGCTGGATGTCGAGGGTGTAGGGGTCGGCAACGGGTTGGCCGTGTGTTGCCCGATAGTAGGCGAGGGTAGCGATCATGGCGCCGTTGTCGGTACATAGTTTCATGTCGGTATACTCGATAGACAAAGGGATGCGTTGGCTGAGCTGTTTGCGGAGCTCAGGGCTGGCCGCCACGCCACCACCGATGACAACCGAGGAAGGTTGGAACTCTTCAAAGGCCAGAACGGCTTTGTCGACAACGGTTTCTACTGCGATGCGTTGGAAGCTGGCAGCAACATCGGCTTTCTGAGCTTCAGAGAGCAGCTCTGCGAGCTTAAAGCTGGGAAAGTCGTGATCTTTACCGCAAAGCTTTTGCACGGTGCGCAGAACGGCTGTTTTGGGCCCAGAAAAGCTATAGTCATACTTGGCTTCGAGCTTAGCTTTGGGGAAGGTAAAGGCATGGTCGCCGCCGCTTTCTGCCATTCGGGCAATGCTGGGGCCACCAGGGTAGGGAAGGCCAAGCACTTTGGCCACTTTGTCGAAGGCCTCGCCAATGGCGTCGTCACCGGTTTGACCAAGGAGCGTGTAGTCAAAATGGTCTCGCCACAAGACGAGTTGGCTGTGACCACCACTGACAATGAGGCCGAGTAGCGGAAAAGTGGGTTGCTGAGCGGGCAGCTTGTAGCCGGGCAGGGAAGTCTGGGTGATAAAGTTGGCATAGATGTGCGCCTCAACGTGATTAACCGCGTAGAGTGGTTTGTTTTTGGTTATGGCCAGGGTGCGGGCGGTCATAACGCCTACCAGCAGACAGCCGCCCAGTCCAGCTCCGTAGGTAACGGCGATAGCGTCGATGTCGTCCCAGGTGCAATTCGCTTGATCCAGGGCATCAGTAATAACCGGCATTATCGACTCAATGTGGCTACGAGCAGCAATTTCAGGCACCACGCCACCGTACTTGGCATGGATGTCCATGCTGCTGGCCACCACATTGGATAGCAGACGCCTTCCGTCTTCGACGACGGCTGCGGCAGTTTCGTCGCAGCTGGTTTCAATTCCCAGTATTTTCATTACCAACCAAGTATACTAGAGGGTATGAATATTCGCACCCTTGTTAAAAGAGTTGTTCCCCAAAATCTATTCCGTGACATTGAGCCATATGGCCATCTGGCTGAAGCCATGGTCTACCAAGTAAAGGCTGGTTTTCCGGCAAAAAATCTTAAAATCATTGGCGTAACCGGCACCGACGGCAAGACAACTACCTGCACTTTGATCACCCAAATGCTACGTAACAGTGGTAAAAAAGTTGCGATGATTACAACAATCTCTGTGGACTACGGGGATGGCAAGGGCGAACAGGCCAACCCTACACGTATGACCACCATGGGTGCAGCGCCGCTCATTAAGCTGCTCAAGAAAATTGCCGACAACGGTGTGGAGTGGCTAGTACTCGAAACTACCAGTCATGCTTTGGCGCAGCACCGCGTGTGGGGTGTGCCGTATAGCGTAGCGGTTATGACCAATGTAGGACATGAACATTTGGATTATCACCGAACCTTTGAACGGTACCGCGATGCGAAAAAGATGCTGTTTGTACAAACCAACCGCAATAAGCAGGGATTACGGGTAGGCATCGCTAATGCCGACGATCCAAGCGGCAAGCTCTTTGCTGAGGCCATCGCCAACCCCATTCTGTGCGGAGTCAAAGACGGCTCATTAAAAGCCACGAACATCAAATCGACTCCATCTGGTTCCTCGTATACGGCCAGTATTGAGGGGGATGAATACCGCATTACCTGCCATCTCCCGGGAAGCTTTAATGTCTATAACTCACTGGCCGCCGTAGGTGTTGGCCGGGCAATTGGACTTTCGCGCGAGCAAATAGAGCAGGGTATTGCCAGCTTACCAAGTGTAGAAGGGCGCATGACCCGCGTAGACGCCGGCCAAAACTTTGAGGTCATTGTCGACTACGCGCACACGCCAGAAAGTTTTGAAAAATTGTTTAAAGAAATCAAGCCGCTAACCAAAGGACGGCTAATAGCTGTTTTCGGTAGCGCTGGCCGCCGTGACGAAGCCAAGCGTGCGGAGCAAGGAAAGATAGCCGGCAAATACTGTGATTTTGTTATTGTCACCGAAGAAGATGACCGCGACATAGACGGGCAGGAGATTTTGCGTCAAATTGCCGACGGAGCCATTGCGAGCGGCAAAAAAGAGGGCACCAATCTGCTGCTCATTCACGACCGAGAGGATGCTGTGGCCAAATCTGTACAGATCGCTAAAAAGGGTGATGTGGTCTTACTTCTCGGCAAGGGACACGAAAAATCAATCCTGGCCAACGGTCCGCAAGCTGCCGAGCTCCGCCACGAACTTCAGGACGACGGCGACCCACGCCGCGTTATCAAACGCGACTACGACGAAGTAAAAGTTGCTCGAAAAGCCTTAAAATTACTCTAGTTCGGCACGCTTTAGAGCCACGGCAGCGTCAAGTTTTTGTTGCCATTGCTCTAGTTCATCCTGTTCGAGCACTTTTTGAGCAAGGCCCAATAGATTTTTTCGAGCATGTGCGACGGAAATATCAATTTCACCACCTCCATATCCGGCAGGTTCGGTATCGGCGAGAATCATTTCACCATCTAGCTGTTCAGGTGATGGGTCGGCGTACATATATTGGTCGAGCGAAAAAACATCGTCGAGAAAGTCCTTTTCTTCGAGCGAGTTATCAACATAGTAATCAGTAAGTTTGTCGAGCAGTGTCCGCGCCGCAGGCTTATGCTCGGGCAAAAGGGTAATTTTTGCCTTTCGCTCGTCAACATCTTCAAATGTTTCTGTGTCCTTTGGAATAGCATACGAATACCCATCGATCTTTGTAGATCGAACAAAGCCGACTAATTGTCCATCGATCGGGCTATTGCCAATGGAT
>CAYXHO010000070.1:0-1568 GCA_964465215.1 uncultured Candidatus Saccharibacteria bacterium
TGTGCACAAGTGGCTTGTGGGTGGGATGAAGTGGTGTATAGTGTAGTTGTGGTGGGAGATAGTGGTATAGAACGAAAGTTCTAGACAGATCCACAACTATCTCTGACAGCAGTCAGCATCGCTCCACCGATGGTGGCTGGTGTCAGGGATGGAAGTGGAATAGCTATCAAGACAACATTATGTTAATCGGGGAATATCGCCACACACTTGATCCTAAGAAACGGCTGTCCTTACCGTCTAAATGGCGGAAGGAACTTGGATCAACGGTGATTGTTACTCGAGGTCTTGATAACTGTCTCTTTGTGTATCCGCAGGCCGAGTGGGAGAAGATAACCGACAAAATCGGTCAACTCCCGCTCGGAAGCGCGGACACACGAAGTTTTAATCGCTTCTTTCTATCCGGTGCAGTGGAAGTGGAGGTGGATAGTGTTGGACGAATTCTCGTTCCAGATTTCTTGAAGGATTTTGCGAAGCTCGAAAGTAAAGTCGTGCTCGCCGGAATCCATGATCGTGTAGAAATTTGGGATGATAATCGTTGGACTGAGTACGTAGCTCGTATCGAGATGCAGGCTGACTCCCTCGCGGAGAAGCTCTCGGATATCGGGGTGCTCTAGTCGCTATCAAATTCTTCATAACTATGGAATGAGCGCATGGAGCATATTACCGTTTTACAACAGGAAGCTGTCAGCGCGCTCGCCCTACAATCGGCGAGCGTCGTCGTTGATGCTACCTTAGGAGCCGGTGGCCATGCAGGGGAGATGCTCAAGGTCTTGGGTAAAGACGGCACATACATCGGCTTTGATGCTGATGCTAAGGCCATCGCCTATGCAAAAAAGACGCTCAAAGGGCAGGCTGCTATCAAGCTGGTGCACGAAAACTTCGCCAATCTTGATGCCGTCCTCACCGAACAGGGAATAAGGGAGGTGGACGCAGTACTGGCTGACCTCGGTTGGCGCACTGACCAGTTCATCGAGGCAGGCCGCGGCTTCTCATTTAATGATGAGGAAGGTCTCGCGATGACCTACGGCGACGCTACAGATTACAGCTTCACCGCCTACGACATCGTAAACGACTGGGCCGAAAGCGATATCGCGAACGTCCTCTACGCCTACGGCGAAGAGCACTACTCGAGACGCATCGCGAGAGCCATCGTAGAGGCCCGGGCCAAAGCGCCAATTACCTCGGGCAAGGCCCTGGCCGCCATCATTGAGTCTGCAGTGCCAGGCCCATATCGGCGAGGCAAGACGCACGCCGCGACCAAGTCCTTTCAAGGACTGCGTATCGCGGTGAATGATGAGTTCGATACCCTCGAAACCTTCATCAATAGTGCGTTTATGCATCTCCGACCCGGTGGCCGGCTCGCCATCATTTCCTTCCATAGTTTAGAGGATCGCATAGTGAAGTTGGCTTTTAAAGCCTTTGTACACGATCAAAAAGGTGTCTTGGTCACCAAAAAACCAATCATTGCGAGCGAGGCAGAGCTCAAAATGAATCCCCGCGCCCGCAGCGCTAAACTCCGAGTTATTGAAAAAATTGTTTAATACCACCCATATGAGTCGCCTTCAGAA
>CAYXHO010000070.1:1668-3568 GCA_964465215.1 uncultured Candidatus Saccharibacteria bacterium
TATGCGACGTGTGATGACAACCCCAAGTCGAATCCGTATCGTCACTGGGGTTATTCTCTGTATCGGTTTTTTACTTATTGTCCGTCTCTACTACGTCCAGATGGTACAAGGTGACGCGTATCAAGAGCGCGCCCGCAAACAGTATGTACACACGGCACAAGATATCTTTGACCGCGGTACCATCTATTACACCACCAAAGATGGAGAAAAGGTGGGGGCAGCTAGTATGAAATCTGGCTACGTGCTCGCTGTTAATCCAACGATGATTACTGACGCTGCCGCCATCTACGAGAAACTTTCACCCATTTTGCCCCTTGACCGAGAGGAGTTCATCCGCAAAGCCACACTGCCGAACCGCACCTATGTCGAGATTGAACCACAGGTCACCGAAGACAAAGCGCCAGCCATAGAAGCCTTAGATGAAGACGGGGTACAACTCTACCGTACCCAGTGGCGGTACTACCCAGGACATGAGGTCGGGGCGCGGAGTATTGGTTTTATTGGGTATGGGGATGAGGGTAACATCGAGCGGGGTAAGTATGGTCTTGAATACGCGTATGATGATGTCTTGTTCCGCAACAACACAGAGATGTCCGTAAACTTCTTTGCGGAGATATTCAGTAACCTTGGCAACCTCGTTTTTGATAATGAAGGGCAGAAGCAGGGTGATATTGTCACAACTATCGAACCAACTGTGGCGCGTATGCTTGACCGTGTCCTCATGGATACGCAGGCAAAGTATAATAGTGCGCTCACGGGCGGTATTATTATGGATCCTCAGACTGGAGAGATACGAGCCCTCAGTGCCGTCCCGACCTATGATCCAAACAACCGCGCTGATGCCAGTATTGAGCTGTTTCAAAATCCATTGGTAGAAAACGTCTATGAGATGGGTTCAATTATCAAGGCACTTACCGTAGCAGCTGGACTCGATAGTAAAGTAATTACTCCCGATTCAACCTACTATGACTCTGGTTTTCTTGAGCTCAACACCTTTACGATCAAAAACTTCGACGGGAAAGGGCGGGGAACAGTGGATATGCAAGAGGTGCTCAATCAGTCACTCAACACCGGTGTGGCCCATATCGTCGGGCTCATGGGACACAAGCGCTTCCGTGAGTACTTCACGAACCTGAAGCTCGGGAGTGAGTCGGGTATTGATATACCAAATGAAGCAACTGGACTGGTGGCAAACCTCGAGTCACCGCGAGAGGTTGAATACGCCACCGCCTCCTTCGGGCAGGGTATTGCGATGACGCCAATTGCGACTGTGCGCGCGCTTTCCACGCTTGGTAACGGCGGGCACCTCATTACGCCTCACCTTGTCAAAGAAATTGAATATGCGGACGGTACGAAGAAGGAGATTACCTACCCTGATGGTGCCCAAGTCTTTACACCAGAGACCAGTGAGACCGTATCACGTATGCTTGCTACCGTAGTTGATGAGGCACTTCGTGGTGGTAAGGTAGCGCTGCCACACCATACCATCGCTGCGAAGACCGGTACCGCTCAGATTGCCAAGCCTGGGGGTGGCTACTATGACGACCGCTACCTCCACTCATTTTTCGGTTATTTTCCAGCCTATGACCCACAATTTATTGTTTTCCTGTATACTGTAGAACCAAAGGGGGTGCAGTACGCGTCTGAGACACTGACCGAACCGTTTATGGATCTCACTACCTTTTTGATTAATTACTACAATATTCCACCAGATCGTTAGCAATATGAAAGACGCCTTCAAGAAAGTTGTATACGCTGTTCTTACCTTCGAGGCAAAAATGCTCCTCCGTCGCACGAAGCCGATTGTCATTGCTGTAACCGGAAGTGTCGGCAAGACCTCCACCAAAGACGCGATTTTTGCAGTGCTAAAAAATCACCGCAAAGCGCGCAAGAGTGAAAA
>CAYXHO010000071.1:0-3555 GCA_964465215.1 uncultured Candidatus Saccharibacteria bacterium
ATGAAGCGCGAGTTCAATGTGGAAGCAAACGTGGGCGAGCCTCAGGTTGCCTTCCGCGAAACCATCAAGGGTACCGCCGAAGTGCAAGGTAAGCACGCCAAGCAGTCCGGTGGTCGTGGTCAGTATGGTGACGTATGGGTTCGCTTCGAACCGAACGAAGTCGGTAAAGGCTTCGAATTCATCGATGTCATTAAAGGCGGTGTGGTTCCTCAGGAATACCGCGCGCCAGTGCAAAAGGGTATTAAAGAGACACTTGACGGCGGTGTGATTGCTGGCTACCCAGTAGTAGACGTAAAGGCTACCCTATACGATGGTAGCTACCACGATGTTGACTCTTCTGAGCTTGCCTTTAACCTTGCTGGTGCGCTTGCTGCCCGTGAAGGCATCAAGAAGGCTAATCCAGTTATCCTTGAGCCTGTCATGCACGTAGAAGTAACTACTCCTGAAGATTTCATGGGTGATATCATCGGCGACCTTAACGCTCGTCGTGGCCGTATCGAGGCTATGGAAGATCTTATGGGTGGCGCCAAACTCATCAAGGCTATCGTGCCACTTGCCAACATGTTTGGCTACACAGGCGACATCCGCAGCATGAGCCAAGGCCGCGCTGCCAGCACCATGGAGCTTGCGCACTATGAGGAAGTCCCGCCAAACGTTGCACAGGAGATCATTGAAAAGCGCTCAAAGTAGGTTCAGCTTGCTTTACAATAAAATGCCCCGGATAGTCGGGGTATTTTATTACTTCCGTAGGTGTTTACAAGGCGACGCTTTTAGCCTATAATTAGACTCATACGCGCGGCGCGTGTTGATGTTATGTAACAGGAATCTTCTTTTACATAATGTCCGTAGCTCGCGTCGTGTTAAATAATAATCAAAGGAGATTTCACCTTATGGCAGACTTTGATCGTTCAAAGCCTCACATCAATGTGGGTACCATGGGTCACGTTGACCACGGTAAAACTACATTGACCGCTGCGATTACTCACGTTCTCGCGAAAAAGCTTCCAAGCGACGTAAACAAAGCTAAAAACTACGACGAAATCGACAACGCTCCAGAGGAAAAGGCGCGTGGTATCACCATTGCTTCTTCTCACCAGGAATACGAGTCTGAAAAGCGTCACTACGCTCACGTGGACATGCCAGGACACGCCGACTATGTTAAGAACATGATCACCGGTGCTGCACAGATCGATGGTGCTATCCTCGTGGTTGGTGCTAACGACGGTCCATTGCCACAAACCCGCGAACACGTATTGCTCGCTAAGCAGGTTGGTGTACCTAAGATCCTCGTATTCATGAACAAGATGGACCTTGCCGACCCAGAACTCGTTGAGTTGGTCGAAATGGACATCCGCGAACTCCTTGCCAAGAACGGCTTCGACGAAGACGCTCCTATCATCAAGGGTTCAGCAACCAAGGCTCTCGAAGGCGACGCAGTCAACGAAGACGCCATCATGGAACTCGTTAAGGCTATGGACGAATACGTTCCAGAACCAAAGCGCGAACTTGACAAGCCTTTCCTTATGCCAATCGAAGACGTCTTTAGTATCAAGGGGCGTGGTACCGTTGCTACTGGTCGTATCGAACAAGGTATCGCTAAGGTTGGTGACGAAGTAGAAATCGTTGGTATCCGCGATACTACTAAGTCAACCATCACCGGTGTTGAAATGTTCAAGAAGAACCTTGACCAAGGTCAAGCTGGTGACAACGTTGGTATCCTCCTCCGAGGTATCGAGCGTGATGACATCGAGCGCGGTCAGGTCCTTTGTAAGCCAGGTAGCATTACTCCTCACACCGAATTTGACGCTGAAGTCTATATCCTTACCAAGGAAGAAGGTGGACGTCACACTCCTTTCTTCAAGGGCTACAAGCCTCAGTTCTACTTCCGTACTACGGACGTAACCGGTGAAGTTGAGCTTCCAGCTGACAAAGAAATGGTTATGCCTGGTGATACCATCACCTTTAAGGTAAAACTGCTCGCTCCTATCGCTATGGAGCAAGGTCTCAACTTCGCTATCCGCGAAGGTGGCCGAACCGTTGGTGCTGGTGTTGTAACCAAAATCAACAAATAGTTAACATCCCGTTAACAACAAGAGTGCGGCCGTCAAACGCCGCACTTTTTTATGGTATAAATATGACAGTGACAACACCTGAATATCCAGCAATTCATCTAGTCCGAATGTCCGGTCCTGAAGGTGGCATGTCTACATACGTCGCGTCTGGTCATCCTGATAAGACCAAAAAGCAATCTGCTGAAGTACCCATTACACTACACCCGGGAGAAGCTCCAGATAATACGTTAAACAACAGGGCTATTATATTGCTTGGTGTGTTAGTAGCGGTGAGTTTGTACGGCGTTTATCGTGACGAACGAGATAAACGGAAGAAGCGTGAAGAGTCCTAATCTCAGCGCCCAATATACAAAAACGATTGGGTCATATGAAGCAGTGATACGGGGCGAAATGTATATGCTCAGCAGTTATACTCAAACATATGACGAAGACGGTGAACCTGTTCATAATCAGTTCGCATCAACATTTGTAGGTAGTGAAGAAGACCCCGAACTGGCATGCCAACAACGCTTAGAACGACTTACCGCAGCACATCCTCAGTATACCGGATCGATTATCACCTATATTGTTGACTATGAGACGGTAGCAAGTCGCTATACGGATTTATTACACTGGATTGCTACCTAAAGAGATCAAGTTTGAAATTTATCCAATAATATACTAAAATACTACGGTCAACTAATCGTGATGACTAAAAGTCGTCTGTATCGTTCTCTATAGCGACCAGAAGATGTTACATCACACCAAATAAGGAGTATTTCTTATGGCTGAAGCCAAGAAAACAGAAAAACAGCGAATTCGTATTCGCCTTAAAGCATATGACCACAAAGTCATTGACCAAGCTGCCAAACAAATTGTAGATACCGCTTTGCGTACTGGTGCGGTGATTGCCGGTCCAATTCCACTTCCAACCAAGCGAACTACATACACCGTAGTAAAGAGTCCACATGTCTTCAAGAAGGGTCGTGAACAGTTTGAAATGCGTGTTCACAAGCGTCTTATCGACGTCATGGAACCAACACCAAAAACAATCGACAGCCTGATGAACATCAGCCTGCCAGCCGGTGTTGACGCCGAAATCAAGATGTAATCTTTCCATTCTCGACACTAAAACCTCTCCAAAATCGGGGAGGTTTTAATTTCTGCTATACTGAAGCGGTAATGGCTAAAATAAAAAGCTCTGCCAGCCGAAACCTCCAAAAAGACAGCATTTTCCTTTTTAAAGTGGTCTTATTTCTCATCTTGGGATCGCAGTGGCTTTACATTTCCCGAGGCGAACAGGGCAACCAACTACCAATTCCAATTGGAGCACTGATCGGAGTATTATTTATCCTCAAAGATCCGCGCGCCGCCGACCGCAAGCTTGAGTACGTGCTCGTGCTCTTGGCAATGTTTATCGGCTTCTGGCTACCCATGGGCATTACACTATTGACGTAGAATAGACAACACCTTGACAGGGGTGAGGGTTTTCTGGTAATCTGTA
>CAYXHO010000072.1:0-3540 GCA_964465215.1 uncultured Candidatus Saccharibacteria bacterium
CTGATAGTCGGAGAATTGGATTACCAAATTCGGTCTTGCGGAGAATTTTAGTCATTACTGTAGAATAGCAAATCTTGCTGGAATTTATTGAGTAATGGTGAAAATTTGGTTGTCGCACTCAATTTAGGCAGCCGCAATGCTCAGCGCCAACTCTTCTGGCGACAGTATCACGTCACCGTACCATGGGTCTGCAAGCATGAAATTACCAGCTTCATTAATACCATATGCCACCACGCTGTGCGTACCAATGGTGCCGTTAATATCATCAGGTATAGCAGTTCGTAGTTTTGGTGAAACGGTTCTACCATTACCGCTACTTACCGCAGAACATACATTCACAAATATTGGACCTTTTTGTATAAGCTTAAGGAGTAGATCTGAAGTAATGAATTGTTTCACCTGGAGCTCTCCTCCGTGTTCGAGAAGGTCGATATAGACTTGCTCGTACAAGCTCATCCAGTACTTATCGAGCAAAGGTGATGTTCTTTTGCCATGCACTTTGTTGAGTCGCAGGAGTAGTTTGTTGGTATCATAGGTTTTCCAAGATAGATCGAGCACATACATGTCCGATGCAAACATAGTTACATGCAATCCTTCTGCTTGGCACCAGTCTGCTAATTGTGCCGTGAGACTACCATATGTTTTGCCAAGTTTGTCTTTCGGCTGAGGCACTTTACTAATGAGCTCTTCAACGCTAAACGATTTATCGTAGTGGGAAAGTAGCGTGGCAAGTGCCGCATATCCACAACTATTGTTGGTTGGCTGAAGATGCGGAATAATCTTATGTTTGACGGATTTCATAACCTTAGTATATCGAATTAAAGACTAGAAGAAGATTTTTCAATCGTTAATGGGCTGTTGGCCAAGAAACAGTGAAGTGTGTGTCGTAATACTCTGGCGGCGCATCGTCTCGATCGCGATAATCTTCAACTGAACGCATGTCTCTATGCACTTTGTAACCTTCGGTTACGAGCTGCTCGGTGACTGCAGTAGTGATCATATCGGTAACAGTTTTAATAAATTCAACTGTTTCAGGCGGGTTTATTCTGGATGCAATACGTTCAGAGGTGGTATAGTTTGCCGCAAACATTCCTTCGCTTGCAGCCTGCTCAATAGCCCTATGAATTCCGGCTATTTGATCATAAATTTCGCCATCAATTTTTTCCTGCAATGCGATGAGGTCCGCTTCGGCTTGTGCGTCAACCACTGCTTTGGCGGTTTCGGCGCTTTGACGTGCGGCTAATTGTGCTTCTGTTGCTTCCAAAATTGCCCCCTTGTTCCTATTTAACTCGCTGTGTAATCGAATCGCTAAGTTTATTAATTCTACGAAGTAAGTGCTTGCAGTGCAAATGCCATGGCAGCTAATAGCAGAAAGCCACCAGAAATAACCCCATAAGTTAGTAAGATGTGGGTCCAATATATTTGGATATAGTCTTTCTTGAGTTCTGAACTGAGCGTTGGATACCAGGCACGAACATTTTTTGCGTAGTCTAATACAACCCATAATCCTATGAAAAGCACGAGGACTATTGGTAGGGTAGCGTTTCTTCCTAAGAATGGCAGAGCAATAAGGAGCACAATATTTGTCAAAATCACACGAATCACCAAAGCGGTGTTACGTGCAGATGATGGCATGCTTTCACCGCGAGCTTCTACTTTGCGTTCAAAGTCGAACCTATTTTGAGTATCGGGCCTGAATGGATAAAATTTTCTTTTCATCGATAAGATAAATTATAGTAATAATCTATTCTGCAGTATGACACTGTAAGGGAGCAAAAACAATTATAGCTAGATCAGACTACGCTGGAATTTCGTAGTTTTGTTTTGAGTCGTAGATTGGCGAGGTATAACGTGGGGTTAAGGCGGGGGTGGGCGATGAGGTAGTTGATGTGTTTGTCGACAAAAGGAATAAGATTGTCGGCGTAAATTTCTGTCTTGGCACTGTAACTCGAAGAGGTGTTGTACAGGGCGTCTGTTTCCATTTTTTCCAGTTGACGCCGAATGGCAATTCCTTCAGGAGAGTCAATAAAATCGAGCGCGCGTTTAGGAAGTGACATGGCTAGACCTTTGCTTTCTTGGGTTTTTTTACTTCTTTGCGACCTTTATCTTTGGACACGATCTTTTCCTCTTTTACATATCTTTGATTGACGAGTGTGCAGACGAGCCTGCAGAGCCCCAGTTCCTGGGGCCCTGCGTCTTATCTACTTGGCTTCGCTCACTTCTGGCTCGACCGGCGCTTTGCTTTGGTCGCCATCGGCTGGCTTATTCTCAGTCTTGATATAGTCGACAGTGCCGACTTTTGTTGCTGAGTTGGCTGGTTTGAGGGATACAGGTGACATTTGATTGTCCTTTCGTAAAGAAACTTGAGTTTAGGCCAACAACAATCTTTACGATAGCTCCCTACGAGTATTTAGTGTTGCCGTGGTCTAGTCCTAGTGTACGCTTGTCTTTGACAAAAACCTAATCTCATACTATGACATATTATTTATCACCGTAATATATTTTCAGCACATTGAGTCATATGCAATTAATTGGTTCGGCGAGGAAGCCTAGGGTACGGGGTTTCAAAAATATCTAGTAGCCCTTGGTATGTTTTTTGGAGTATCTCGGGGCTTGGGTCTATGGGATTAAAGTCGGTCAATTCACTTGATGTATGCACCGTTATAAAATTATACGTGGGTTTTGGCTCTCTGCTTTTACCGTAGCTAAACCCACCAAACTGCCTGTCCTGAGGATAATACGGTGCCATTAGTGCAATGCGCCCAACAACTTTTGGACGACTCTTTGAGGGGTGGTCTTCTTGAAAGTCAATAAGCCAGTTTTTATGCTTTCCATTTCCAATGCGATTTCTATGAGATTGTCTTGGGTTGCCATCTAAAGCTGGTTGTTGTGGCTGATGAAATGTAGCATACAATCCATATTCATGAGCAATTTCTCTACACATTTTCACGGATGGGTCACGTATCTCGAGGGCGGTCAGTGGGTTTCGAAAAGTAATTCTTATCATAATCAATTTTTCTAATCGTCTAGTGTGTAAAGATTCGTTAGGAAGGATTGAATTGCACGACGATATTCTCCTAGTGCCATTTCACAAACTAATCTTGCTAAAACAGGTATATCTTCGACGCAAAAATCAGCTGTGCGATCGATTCTGTCTAAATCTGTTAGGTCGTAAGATGCCTGGCCTTTGATTCCAGCAAATACATAGGTATCTTCATCAGATTCATTTGGGCGTGTGTAGATTCCGGTGCCACCTTCTACGTCCACTACTCCCGGACGCGAAGGCATTGGCATAACGAGACAATGCAGCTCGGGTTCTGCGATGTCAAATCGAGGGATTCGTTTGCCTTCTGCAATACGTTCATTTACAGATTCATCTAATCGCCGGAAATTACGTATATTATTTGGGTCATCTTCAAGAATTTCTTTCCCCGCCTCACTTAATACTTGTTTTACATCACCCTGGCTCCAGCCTACTCGTCGTAAGTATCCAGCAAGAGAAGCAAAGATAACCACATCGTTGCCATGTGCAAAATTAAA
>CAYXHO010000073.1:0-3511 GCA_964465215.1 uncultured Candidatus Saccharibacteria bacterium
ACCATTCGAAACGTTGCCATTATTGCCCATGTAGACCATGGTAAAACAACACTTGTCGATGGACTTTTGAAGCAAAGCCATGTCTTTCGGGATAATCAAGCCGAGATGCAGCAATATCTCATCATGGACAGCAATGACCAAGAGCGCGAACGTGGTATTACCATTACTGCCAAGATTACGGCAATTGAACATGATGGATATCAGATTAATATCATCGATACACCAGGACATGCCGACTTTGGTGGCGAAGTAGAACGTACCCTCAACATGGCTGACGGTTGTTTGCTTATTGTTGACGCTCAAGAAGGCCCCATGCCCCAGACTAAGTTTGTACTGACGAAAGCGTTAGCTCTCAATCTGAAGCCGATTGTTATTATCAACAAAATTGATAAACCCGGCAGTCGAGTGGGTGAAGTGGAAGACGAGCTAGCTGATCTCTTCTTGGAACTTGCAGTCCACGAGGATCAATTGCATTACCCTATTTATTTCGCTATTGGTCGCGAAGGTAAAGCCTGGAAAGAAATGCCAGCAGATCCAAGTGCTAGCGCTGACCTTAGTGTAATCTTTGATAGCTTAATTAACGATGTACCCGCGCCCGATGTGGACGCTGACTTACCATTTCAAATGCTTGTTACTGCGCTCACCTGGGACAGTTTCCAGGGCAAGTACGCCGTTGGGCGAATAAGCCGCGGTTCTATTAAAACTGGTGATCAAGTAGTTATCTGTAAAAAAGATGGTGCCCAGACAAAAGCGAAAGCTGACAAACTGTATCGTCATCAAGGACTTGGTAAATTGGAAATCCAAGAAGCAGTTGCAGGCGATATTATCAGCATCACCGGTATGGGTAACATCCAAATTGGCGAAACCATTGCCGATGTTACCAACCCTGAAGCACTTCCGACGCTGGAAGTCGAAGCCCCAACACTCAAGATCTACCTTGGCCCAAACACTTCACCATTCAAAGGTAAAGAAGGTGAATTCAATACCAGCCGCCAGATAGGTGAACGTCTAAATAAAGAACTCGAAACCAACATTGGTCTGCAAGTTGAGCAAGACGGTATTGGCTTTTTGGTTGCCGGACGAGGCGAACTGCACTTAAGCGTGCTCATAGAAACTATGCGCCGCGAAGGGTTTGAATTTGAAGTTGGCCGTCCTCAAGTGGTTACCCGAGAAGAAAATGGCCAAACAGTTGAGCCTGTCGAAGAAGTGATTATTGAAGTTGACGCCGAACATGTGGGTACTGTTCAGGCCGAGCTTGGGCAACGCCGTGCCATCCTTAAAGATCAGTTCACCACTAACAAGGGTGTTACCAAGCTTATTTATGAAATGCCCACCCGAGCACTCATTGGACTGCGCAGCATTCTTATGACCAGTACTAAAGGTACCGCCATTATGAACAGTCTGGTGACCGGCTACCAGCCACTAGGTGCTGCGCTCAATCAGCAGCGCAATGGTGTGCTGATTGCCTTCCAAACGGGCGCCACTACCGCGTATGCCCTACAAACTGCCGAAGAACGCGGTACGTGTTTTGTCGGTCCGGGCGTCCAGGTGTATGCTGGTCAAATTATTGGACTCAACACCCGTGGTGACGATATGGAAATAAACGTAGCTAAAGAAAAGCATCTCACCAACATGCGAAGTAGCAGTAGTGACGGAGTCGTACAACTAACTCCACCGACAATCTTGAGCCTTGAACAATGTCTCGACTTTTTGGAAAAAGATGAACTCCTTGAGGTAACCCCTAAAAGTCTTCGTCTTCGCAAACGCGAACTTGACCCAGGTCAACGAAAACGCGCTGCAAAATAAATATTTCTAACTCAGTACGCTATTTAGGAGTTCTCCTGTGCGTGTATACTAGAGATAATGGATACTATCGCTTTATCATGTGAAAAGCTAAGCAAACGCTATGGCAAATCACCACAATACGCTATTCGTGATCTAACATTTTCGGTTCATACAGGTGAAGTCTACGGCTTTTTAGGTCCGAACGGAGCTGGAAAATCTACAGCCATACGGACATTACTCAATTTTATTCAGCCGACAGCAGGACAAGCTACAATTCTGGGACTTAGTATTACTGCTGACTCTGTAAGGATTCGCCAACATATAGGTTATCTATCCGGTGATTTTTCAGCATATCAGAAATTAACGGGTGAAGAATTCTTGACGTATTTAAGTGAACTACAACCGCCAAAATCTGTTCAGTATAAAAATACGTTGGCTACGCTCTTTCATGCAAATTTACACAAAAGAATTGGTGATTTATCAAAAGGTAATCGCCAAAAATTAGGTATTATCCAAGCCTTCATGCACCAACCAGACGTTTACATCCTTGATGAACCAACTGACGGCCTTGATCCGCTCATGCAAGAAACTTTTTATCAATTGGTTCGGTCCGTAAAAGAACAAGGAGCGTCTGTCTTTATTAGTAGTCACAACCTGAGTGAAGTTCGAAAGATGTGCGATCGAGTCGGAATTATACAAGATGGAAAGCTCGTTGGTGAATACGATATTGCTGATCTTGCTCAAGAAGCTTCACAAACTTTTGATGTTTCATTTAATAATAAGGTTAGTGCAACACAGTTGCGCAACATAGTAGGTGTCAAAAAAGTTACCGGAACAGGGCCGAATTTTAGTTTGCATGTTCATGGGAGTTTATCACCATTGCTTTTGTTTCTTGGCAAACAAGAGGTCCGCAGCCTAGCATCTCGCGAGCTCAATCTAGAGGAACAATTTATGAAGTTTTATAAAACGGATACAAAGCGATGAGACACGTCATTATATGGGAGTTAAAGCAACGTAAATGGAGTATCATGTGGTGGTCGCTCGGAATTGTGTTTTTTATTGCAATTAATTTAGCATTTTATCCATCATTTCGCGACCAATCACAAGAACTCGCAAACGCTTTCAATGACATTCCCGAATCAGCTATGTCACTTATTTCCGATACAGGAGATTTTTTCTCACCCGTCGGCTACCTTAGCAGTCAAGTTTATTACCTCATGCTTCCTATGTTGCTTGGGATATTATGTATTTCTTTAGGTAGCTCGTTATTAGCCAAGGAAGAACGTGACGGAACCATAGAGCTACTGCTCAGTCGACCGATTTCTCGATCAAAGTTACTGGCTGGAAAAGCACTGGCAGGAATAATTATTGTGAGCGTTATGGCCGTATTAGCTCTCATTACTACTATCTTACTTGTTCGAGTCGTAAAACTTCCGGTTGGTTCTTGGCACATAATTCAAACTACTTGTGTGACGTATTTACTGAGCTTGTCTTTTGGAGCAGTTGCATTTCTACTCACTTCAACAGGTCGTGCACGGGCTGGAAGTATTGGCATAGCAACATTATTTGCCTTAGGAGGCTACATAATAGCATCACTCCAAAACGCAGCTGAGTGGCTACGCTGGCCAGCACGTTTCTTTCCGTTCAATTATTACCAACCTGCAGAAATACTGCAAGGAACGTATAATTGGAATAGAGTATTGTTCATATTTTCAGTAATCACCAT
>CAYXHO010000074.1:0-3473 GCA_964465215.1 uncultured Candidatus Saccharibacteria bacterium
AGCGGTAAAATAGTAAATTCTTGCTGCTTATTTCCAACCTGCACTGTAATTTGTGATGCCTGGCCATGAATGTCGCTGATTTGCAGGCCCGGCAAGAAGCAATTGGTGCTATGGCGCCCAAGAGTGACGATGATCTTGGGCTGAATTGCTACGAGCTGGGCGTACAAAAACGGGAGAAAGGCTTCTTTTTCAGCAGGAAGCGGATCTCGGTTATTCGGTGGCCGATATTTCACAATATTAGTTATGTAAATGTCCGATCTTTGCAGATTGACACTGGCCAGCATTTCGTCGAGGAACTTCCCTGCAGCTCCCACGAACGGCTCACCAGTAAGGTCTTCGTTCTTGCCCGGTGCTTCGCCGATAAATACGACTGCTGCATCAGGGTTTCCTGAACCGAAAACCAGGTTGGTGGCCTGCTTGGCCAAATCTGGACAGATATCTTGAGTAAGAATATCTGCCTTAATTTGGTCAAGAAGTTTTTGTTTGTCCATATCGTGCAACCCGGGCTAAACGCACTAAGCGGTTAAAGCCCAGGAAAATAACAACAAACATAATGAAATATTGTTGCAAACTACCAGTGTCTGATGCCCGCAAGAACACAAGATATGCCAGTCCAAACAACACTATTGAGCTCACTAATAAGCCGAGTTTAGTATGAAGTAATCTTCGTACTGATAGGTTATTTTCTGACATACCCACTCCTCTTATTTTTTATCGTTTAGTTCGCGCGCTGCGGCTTTCATGCTGAGTTGCAGGCGGCCGCGGTCGTCGATGGCAACCAGTTTGACGGTTACTTTGTCACCTTCTTTGACGACGTCGCTGGGGCTCTTGACCCGTTCTTCACTCATTTCGCTGACGTGTACGAGGCCATCTTTGCCGGGCATAATCTGCACAAATGCGCCAAAGTCGAGCACGCTGACTACGGGTACGTTTTGGTAGATTTTGCCAACTTCTGGCTCGGCGACAATGGTTTGGATCCACTGGCGGGCAGCGTCTATGCTTTTGCCGTCAGGGCTGGCGATCATGACCGTTCCGTCATCTTTAATATCGATCTCGGCACCGGTTTCGGCAACAATCTTCTGAATGACTTCTCCGCCCTTACCGATCACTTCACGGATTTTGTCGGGGTTAATCTGGATAGATTCAACTCGCGGCGCATATTGGCTCATTTCGGTTCGTGGGGCTTTGAGCGTAGTGAGCATGTGCTCAAGAATTTCTAAGCGGCCTGCCTTTCCCTGCTCAAGTGCCTTAGCCAAAGTTTCTACCGGCAAGCCGTGAACCTTCATATCCATCTGCAATGCGGTGACACCCTTGGTGGTACCGGTAACTTTAAAGTCCATGTCGCCAGCAAAGTCCTCGGCGTCTGCAATGTCGCTAAGGATGATTGGGCGATCTCCATCGAGCATGAGCCCCATGGCAATACCGCTGACAGGTCGAGTAAGTGGTACACCGGCGTCCATAAGTGCCAAACAGCTACTACAAGTAGCGGCCATGCTGGTGCTGCCGTTTTGGCTCATAATTTCCGTTACTGAACGAATAGTGTACGGAAAGTCTGCTTCGCTTGGCAGAACCGGGATGAGGGCTCGTTCGGCGAGCGCACTGTGACCAATTTCTCGACGGCCAGGACTGCCGAGGCGGCGAACTTCACCAACGGTGTAGCCAGGAGCGTTGTAGTGGTGCATGTAGCGCTTTTCGGTGTCGCGCTCCATGGTGTCGATCATCTGCGAATAACTGAGTGGGGCTAGCGTCACAATGTTCATGCCCTGGGTCATGCCACGGGCAAACAAGCTGGAGCCGTGAGCTCGAGGCAAGAAACCAACTTCACTAGACAATGGGCGGATTTCTTCGGGCTTTCGGCCGTCAGGACGTACTCCGTCTTCGACAATTCCCTTGCGCACATCTTTATGAATAGCCATAGTCAGCGCATCGTCGTATTCTTGACGAAGATCTTTGTAGGCCTCTTCACCGAGTTCGGCAGTAAAATGTTCTTCCATTTCACGGCGCACGGCGTGGACCAGTTCATTTCGTTCTGGGTACGGTGAACGAAGACCAGCACCGAGCTTGCCCTCAACCCATGTATCAACACGCTTCTGAATGTCTTCATCGGGTAGGCTCAGTACGAATTCTTGCTTGGTTACGCCAACCTTTTTGATAAGTTCTTCTTGTAGTGCAATTGCCGGCTGCATAGCTTTTTGAGCAAAGGCGATACCTTCGATGATACGGTCTTCAGACACTTCGTTAGCCCCTGCTTCGACCATCATGACAGCATCTTTGGTGCCGGCAACGACGAGGTCGAGCTCGCCACTGTCATAAGCTTCGGCTGGTAAGAAAGCAGCTAGTTTGCCATCTTTTTCACCAACTCGTAGTCCGGCAATAGGGCCATCAAATGGTGCGCCAGTGAGCATAAATGCCGTGCTCATGGCAATCATAGCTATCATATCGGGACGGAAGGCGGGGTCCATAGAAAGCACGGTGGCAACACCTTGCACTTCGTGGCGGTATCCCTTGGGCCACAATGGTCGAATTGGTCGGTCAATGAGACGGCCGATCAGGATGGCATCATCACTGGGGCGACCTTCTCTTTTAATAAAGCGGCTGCCGCTGATTTTGCCGGCTGCATACATTTTTTCTTCGTAGTAGATGCTCAGTGGGAAATAATCAAAGCCCTGTAGTGGTTTGGCGCCAACCATAGCTGTTCCGAGCACCACAGTTTCGCCGTAACGTACGATGACGCTAGCACTGGTTCTAAACCCAACTCGGCCTACTTCGAGGCTCAGGGTCTGACCGCACAGTTCGGTCTCTACTTTGATAATATCTTTTCCGTAAGGATTTATTGTAGACAAAGGGTGTTCCTTTCGTTCGTCTTTTCGTCGCAAAGTTCAAATATGCGGTGCCACTTGTGCCTAGATGGATCTGACAACGTATATCTGTAGCTTTACGACGAAATTGTTCGTTTTAATGTGCACAAGCTGCTGCCCCGATGTTCGGGACAGAATAGTCTATGCAAATTACTTAGTTTTAGACTGAACTTTAGTTTGGCGGATGCCAAGCTTCTTGATCAGCGCAAGATACGCGGCGCTGTCGTGATCGGCAATGTACTTGAGGTGGCGCTTGCGCTTGCCTACCATTTGGAGCAAACCACGGCGAGCCATAAAGTCTTTTTTGTTAACTTTAAGGTGTTCAGTTAGTTCTTTGATGCGTTCGGTAAGAATACCTACCTGTACAGCACTACTGCCGGTGTCATTCTTTGCCTTTTGGAGGTCAGCGATGACCTTTTGCTTTTTCTCTGTAGAAATCATTCAGTTCCTTTAGTTTCTTGATAGTTTAATGATAAGAGATTGATGGCGTTACCACTATTCTAACAGATAGCATCATTTTATGCAATATCTATTGTCTGGCCACCGACATTGCGGGCAAAGTAGCTATCGTGGGAAATATAGATCACTGCCCCGTGGTAGGTTTCGAGGGCGTTT
>CAYXHO010000075.1:0-3400 GCA_964465215.1 uncultured Candidatus Saccharibacteria bacterium
ATGGCTAAATATGGCGTGGGTGTGCCAAAGACTGTCTTTGCCCGTGAAACTGCTGAATTCGAAGAAGTCATCGACCTGGTGGGCGGTGCGCCAGCTATTATTAAAGTAGCTCGCGGCACCCATGGCAACGGAGTAGTATTAGCCGAAACTAAGAAAGCTGCCAAAGCAGTAATGCAAGCCTTTTATGTAGAAGGTGTGAACTTTTTGGTGCAAGAATTTGTAGCTGAATCGGCTGGTGAAGACATCCGTGCCCTCGTTGTTGGTGGTCGCGTAGTTGCCGGCATTAAGCGGCAAAGTCTTGATGATGACTTCCGATCCAACACTCATCAGGGTGGGGAAGGTTCGCGCGTGCAGTTGACTCCTGAAGAAGAAAAAACTGCTATCAAGGCAGCTAAGGCTATGGGTCTTCCAATTTGCGGGGTAGACATGATGCGTTCAAATCGTGGACCATTGGTGCTAGAAGTGAATTCTTCAGCGAGTATCAAGACGCCCGAACTCATCACCAAGCGTGACGTTGCAACCCAAATTATTGAGTACATTGAACGCAACGCCAAGGGTCGCCGCAAAAAAGACCGCGTTGGCGCCTAAGTTCAAATTCCTTCAAGACCGACCGTTCTAACTGGGTAGGCTACCTAGTGCCTTGGGGATTCATGGTAGAATACTCTCATGAATCCGCTTATCCTTATGGCCGGAATTGTACTCGTGCCAACCATCCTTATTATGCTGGCGCGTACCAAAGCGGCATTAATTTTTATGGCTTTATGCGTCGGTGCAGTGCTGAGTAATTACGTTGGAGATACAGCGCTCGATATGGTGCAAATGTTTGTTAGAAGTTACGACCAAACGACTGCATCGATCGTCCAAATAGGACTTCTATTATTCCCCGTCTTGTTAACACTTTTGTTCCTCAGCCGCACGTTGAGCAAATCAAAGTTGTTTATGAACTTTTTGCCTGCCCTGCTCACCGGCAAAACGGTTTTGTTTTTGGTAGTACCTCTTTTGCCGCCCGGTACATCGGGTAGCATTTACGCTACCGATGCATGGAATCAGCTCAGTGCTTACCAAGCAGCTCTTCTTTCAGCTGCAGCACTACTCAGCCTGGCACAGCTATGGGCAACAGGACACAGCAACAGAATTAAAGACAAAAGTAAAAAGAAACACTAGTTTTAATTACTTGATTGCATCAACTACTTTTTGAAGTTCATTGAGCCCAGCTTTGTCAAAGAATCTCTCATCTTCTCGCATTCCAACAAAACAATTACGAATATTTGAGGCTCCAATAACTAGCTGTGTCTGAACCTCTTGACCAAAGATCAGTTCTGTACCATTTGGCAGAATTATGTCACTTACCGACTGCTGAATGGTATGACTAGAGGCAATTTTAAGCACTACATCTCTGGGATTGGTTTCTACCTTTGGTGGACCGAACCAAATTTCACCGTCAAATTGTTGAGTACCTGAACTCACTGCTTGAGTCCTAGTCAGTGCGCAAAAGATTGACTGAGCTGTAGCAGTAAAACCAGCTTGAGGATCAAAACGACGACGATAATCTATGGTAAGTTGCAACCCAGGTTTAATAACATAAAAATCTGCATTAAAACAATGTAGTTCCTGTGATGGAATACGTGAATTGCGCACTGAGAGTGCAAGTGCTGGCTGTGGTTCAGTAACAGTATCAAGTAAGCTCGAAAATTGTAGAACATACGTTCCGAGCTCATTTGCCCGACGTATGCGGCCAGCCATATGTTCAACATAATAAGTTGAACCTTCTGACGGTATTTTATTTTTATCGCGCAACCAAGCTATTTCAAACGCTGCGGCATACAGTGGATCGGCATCAACTAAAGAACCTAAGAAGGCATTAATGCGTGTTTTTCGTGTATGATCAAATCTTTCAATAGCTCGTTGATGTTCCAGGCGATCACTTTCTAAACGACTGATATCATTTTGATGACGCGTGATGTCTTCAAGTGCTGCTTCAAGTGAAATATCTAGTTCGCGTGCTGATTCAATGGGGTTGGGCATACATTTAGTATTTCATGTCTACTTTTAATCTCAAGCATTAGAATTTCAATTATCGATGTGAAATTTATAACAAAAGATTTATGTGTAATATGCTTATGATATAATCCTGTGGATGCATAGATATAGGAACAAGGCGCAGTGAAAACTGCCTCACCTATTTCAGGAACAACCCTTCGGGGTTTTTTTTATGCATCGAAACATAAAGGTAATGGCCGGGAGGCCGAGGAGGGCAGATGATTACCAACTATAAAGGGACGGAGGATATCCAGGCGTACAGCCAGGTGGTCAACCAACTGCGGCAATTTTGTCTGGATAAAGGTCTTGTGGAAGTACATACCCAAGACCGGCTGAGCATATTGGCGGCTTGCGAAGATCCAGACACCGTCGCCACGTATGAGTATATGGGCCAAACGTGGCCATTGCCACAGACTGGGCAAATGTGGTTGGAGTATGAGTTGTTAATCAACCCAGATTTACCGGGAGTGTTTTGCGTGAGCACCAGCTACCGTAACGAACCAAATCCGGTGCCCGGGCGGCATAAGCTCATTTTCCCGATGTTCGAGTTTGAACTGCCAGGGGATATAGAATCACTTCAAAAGTTTGAAACTGAATTACTAGAACATTTAGGTTTCGATCCGGCGACGTTCGTCTACCAAACCTATGATCAGCTCAAAGAGCATTACCAGACTGACGAGCTGACACATAAGCATGAAAATAAGATGGAGAAAGACTTTGGACCGGTAGTTTTCTGCCGCGACTTTCCTATCTACACCTCGCCATTTTGGAATATGCGTAAGAAAGGCGAGACGCATGCTCATAAGATAGATGTCATTCTGCACGGTAATGAAACCATCGGTAGTGCCGAGCGGAGCAGTGATGTAGCGGCCATGCGCGAACAATTCCACAGTATTTCCGGCGGAAAATATGCCGACAAACTCTATAGCCTCTTTGGCAAGGAGCGCGTTGAGCATGAACTGAATGAGTTTTTAGGGCTTAGCTTTTTCCCTCGCAGTGGCGGCGGAATCGGGCTAACGCGGCTAATCGATGCACTTAACAAACGGGGAAAGGAGATGTCATGAGCAACAACAACGCTAATAACAACAACGTCAACAACTAGTCGTAGCTAGTCATGCTCCCGAGGCGCCCGGGAGCCCGAGTTAAGACTTAAGAACCAACGACTTTATCAAGTTTGCGACTATGCCACACGACCAAAATGGTCCAAAGCTGAAAGATAAAAAGCATACATAACTGCGAAACGGCGATGAGGCTTTTAGACGCAACACTCTCAAATGACCAGATGGTCACCAGTACTAAGGAAAAAAGGGTTATGGCACTGATCCGCCGCAGGGCATGGTGGGGATGTTTCTTAAACGAC
>CAYXHO010000076.1:0-3342 GCA_964465215.1 uncultured Candidatus Saccharibacteria bacterium
AGTAATTCTGACTGGTACTGGCAACGTCCCGCTATTTTGAAAGCTAATGACAACGTGCGACGCATTATTGACCCATGGAATGTTGGGCGGTAAACAATTGCTCTTTAACCTCTGGTTTCCATGAGCTTAATACCTGACTGTAGTTAGTGATTGCCGACAATACTGTTACCGTACTACCTATTTGATAAATATCTATGCGACCATCACGGTCATGGTCTCCAACTATGAAGTCAGTAACATCTGATGCAACCGGCGCGTGCCATCGGGCAAGCGGTTGCGAAAACTGCTTACTACCATCGTAGATATCTATGGTGGCATTTGTTGATACTTTGGAAAGTGCGAATAGATCTAGACTGCCGTCTCCATCATAGTCTGCTAGCTGTAAATTGCTTTCTTTTGATGGATTTATAGAAATTTTACTTTTCTCTTGATCGTTAGCAGATGCATCTAAATTCTTATAGTCATGTGCGCCATCTAATACTTGAATTGTTCCATTAGCTATCACGTACAAATCTAGCACGCTGTCGGCATTACTATCAGCTAAAAGGTACTGCCTAGTTACTTCAGACTCAAGTGGTAATTCTGTTTGCCACTGCTGCGCCCAGGTCGAATTGCCATCTGCGCCATTAGATCGATACAACTCTACTGATCCACTTTTACTTTTCTGCCATGCGACTGCATACACATTTACTTCTTGCTTATTAGGGTCGAGCGCCACCTGATAATTCACACCAGGTGTTGTTGGTAAAGTGGTAGAAGGCTGCAACGGTTGTAGTATGAATGGTTCACTACCCGTATTTGTCGCATCTAACTGCACTGCAGTGTCATGTAATTTAGTTGTTACAACCTGAGGCTGTGCAGGTTCAGGAATTTTCTGAGATGCAATAACTGTAGCGGGCTGATTTGGAGTATCTGGTTTGTCAGCGACATGGATATAATGATCTGCTCGTACGCGTGATTGACGACTAAATTCACCGGTACCGGCTTTGTTGTATTGTTCTACATTAACTGACTGGTCGGGATTAACCATAACAACATAAGCTACGTGGCCGTACCTGCCCTCCCACATAGCAATACTGCCAATAGCAGGATGTTTATCGACCGAATATCCAGCATTCTTTGCAGCAGTATCCCAACGATTAGCGTTTCCCCAACCGGCAATTGCGACACCTGTCTCACTATTGATACGCCATGCCACGTATGAAGTACAATTACGAACATCATATCGCCAAGGATCACTTTCGTAATATTTCTGTCCTAGTTTTGTGGTAACGTGGGCATTACATGTCTGAGCTGCTCGCATTGCAGGCTGGCATGACGTATATCCCCAGTCATAACTCGCTGCTCTCACTAATAGTGCATCTGCCCAAGGATAACCCCCGGTTTCTGTTGCCGCCCAAACTTTCATTGAAGGAGCAGTTACTCCTAGTAGTAATGCCGAAATCCACAAACTACCGACAAATCGATATGCAACTTTCATAATCCCTCCGTTGACATATGATCAGATTGACGGGTAGCAGCTTTTTGTGTCAATAAATTAAGAAATAATTAAGAATTGACACCTTGAAGTAGCTTATGGTTAGATGACTGCAATGAAACAAACCCCGGCTACTCTCCACGCACGGGCTCGCCGCCTCAGCGCCGTGCATTTACTGTATATTCTCGCAATTATTGCGCAAATCATCATTTTTGATTCTGGAAAACTAATTCCACCAGAGGTCGTGTTGCAGCGATGGTTGGCAACAGCAGCTTTTGCAGCCGTTGTGACAGGAGTGTGGTATGCCAGTCGTGATGCTACTATGAAAGATGAAACAGCAAAAAAACTAATAGGAAGTCTGGTAGTTGCAGATATAGCACTAGCTTCTTTCAATGTCTATACCCAACGCGGCATGGCTAGCCGCGCAGTGATGCTATATGCCATCCCGATTGTAGTTGCCGCTGCTATTAACCGTCGCAGTGCCATTATTGCCAGCTCGCTACTATCTGCTGCTGCATATCTAGCCACGTGCGTAGCATATTTTGTACTGCACTTTAACGAAGGGTACAAACTTGAACTGTACGGCGAAGCTGGTTTTTATGCAGCCATATTTATTATTTTAAGTCTTTCGTTGTGGTCGGTAATTAAACCCAAACAATAATCTCGACGCATCATAAAAAAAGAGCCCCCTCGCAAAAGTACTGGGGCTCTTTTTTACCTTACAAAAACTGCGAATATTCTTGTAACCTAATCTTCTAATTTAAATGGATGGATTTTTGCTTGATTACAATTTGCCAACTGGTCAGACAAATCCTCTAGATATTGGACATCTACCCGACCTCCTGTTGGTATGTTGATATGTGTTCGTGCCATGCCTGCTCCTTTCGTTCCTAGTAGTTTCATCATAGCTTATGCTTACTGAGATTTTTCTGAAGATTGATGGTTAATCGTAGCGTGATCCGCGCACCCGAAAGTGTTTGAAGATTAATCCATCAAATAGGAGATGACTAAAGTAGCCAGCAACTGATGCTCCGTACACCAATAATGCTGTTGGTAATATGTTAGATTTATTAAGATATGGAACTATTACAATGGGCAACGGTACAAGGATCATCGCCAACTTACTATGCGTCCATCCTCGATGCCGCCCAATTATAGGTGTCATCGCCAGAAGACCTAAGTACGCTGCCGCTTCAAAACGGTTCGTTAAAATCAGCAAAACATTAGCTATAAACGCCATGCTGAAGAAGATATTCTGACCCTTACTATTAGTATCGACATCTGGCCAGAGTGCGAAAAGAATAGCAATTACATAGAGCCCCAATACAAACTGCCAATGGCTCAAAATTCCTGCCGTTTTATACAACACACTGCCAGGCATCGTTTGCAGCACGCCAATTAGTGCAGTGTTGCATAATACACCGCCCACAATGTGACCTTTATAGTTTGCCATTAGTACTATGGTACCAAATAAAAATCCCACCGTCTGTTACAACAGTGGGAAATGTAGGTTTAAACTAAATATTTAGAATGAACCGCTTACTACTTGGCCTTGATCGCCACTTGTAGCTGTTGGATCTGCTGGTGCAACTGCAGGTTCTACAGGAGTTTCAACAGGAGCCGACACACCACCAACAGCAGGATCGCTGGTAGGTTGAGCTTCGACTGGAGCTGGTGCTGCATCTGCAGCTGGGGTTAAGTCTACTGGTGCCACCGGAGCGGGCGCTTCGACTGGTTCGATTGGTGTTGGCGCAACAGGTTGTGTTACGGGATCAGCAGGAGGAACAGGTGCGGCTGTACCGTCGGCTGCTGGAGTTGGTGTTGTTTGATCGACTGGATCCATACTGGTTACCCTCCATGTATGC
>CAYXHO010000077.1:0-3216 GCA_964465215.1 uncultured Candidatus Saccharibacteria bacterium
CATCAGCAAGTAAATCGGCCTGCGCTTCACGCGCCCGTGCGTATTGAGCAGAAAACTCGGGCTTTTCAATGAGCCAAGCCCTAATCGTTTCCGTTGTCGGCATCCCTGGCCGCTGACACAGCTTGCGGAGACTCTCGCCGCTGGCAATGAGGTTACAGATGGTCGTCACCAATGCTTCGGAGTAGAGCGACGGTCTGCCAATCTTTGCCAAGTTCGCACCTGCTAATCCTGCGAAACACAAATCATGACAGAAACGTCAGTACTGGCGGCAAATGTAGGAGTTCCACGACTGACTAGAGCCGCATACACAGTGCGACTAGCCGTTCCTGACGCCTGACCGCCCTGTAACGGAATAGCCAACGACCCGATGTATTTGATTCCGTTGTCCGCATATGAAAACCGACTAGTAGAACCAAGGCTGATGACGCCCGCGATCTTCGCCATATCTGCGTCAGCAATGTCTAATGTTGCGGCATCGGTGAACGTAGTGGAACTTGGGTTGTCGTTGAACAATACAACTTCAAGGTCTGCGGTCTGAGCTGCTTGATCAACAACTGAAACGGACACGAGCATACCAGAGCGCGTAGAATTCCTAAGAGCGCCGGTAAATGTAAGCTTCCCACCGATGTCTTGACCGGAGCTATAAGCGCCAGCTGTGACCGTGGGCGATACTGTAGTGCAAAACGTCTGCGGGCCGTTCTGCGCGTTAGCGACTACCGGGACTAGACACAACAGTGCCACTAAAACGTATCTCATCGCCTTCTCCTTCTAAGGATATTGTAAACGTTGCTGCTTGACGTTGCGCCGGTAGCAGACACTGCCGTCCAGATACCCTGCTTCCAGCCAAGGCCCGCGCTATTAGCTGATGTCGCTACGTGGTCTGCGTCAAAGGTTGGGTTTTCATTGAAAGATGCGGCATCGAAAACACCTTGCCACGCCGCGAAAGACGCATAGTTAGTGCCTGCGTTGCCCGCTGGCCCGTAGCCACCTCCACCACTAGGGGCGCCAAACAGCGTAAAGAATAGAGCTTGAGCAGCCGACTGGTAGTACAGATTGTTATTGATGGTGAGCTTTCCGCCCGAATAGATGGATGTGTACTGTGAATCCGGCCCGTAATAGCCGATTCGAACAAACCCATCAGAACCATCTGCACCGTACGAGGTCGCTTTATTGTCGAGAACAACGTTGTATTGAGCATTAAGTACCGAGCCCGTACCGACGGTGTCGTTGGAGTTTACGGCCTCGAAAAACGGCGCCTTGTTGATTGTGTTGTATTGAACAACCGCCGAGTCATAGAACGCAGCATTCCCAAGGTTCCGATACTCAAACGCCATATTCGAGCGTCTACCATCTACCTCTTCTGCGTAGTTATTCGTTACTGTCGTATTCGGCTGCTCCCAGATGAAGCAGCTGCGCTCACCTCGGAAACAAACATTTCGTTTAAAGGTTCCGACACCACCACTAGCGCCGTGCTTAATGGCGAAAATGTGCGACCCTTTACCAGTCAGCGAGTTATAGCCCACCGAATCAGTGATTACGGCGCTGGTATTATCCATAATCACAACGCCATAATTGTTCTCAAGCGTCGGATTCGCAGTGTCGTAATTGTCTCTTACGGTAATGTGATCAAGCGCTATAGACGCGCCAGCGCCGGCCGATTTAATGCCCCCGACGTTGTTGCTGCTGTTGCCGTCAATCGAATACGCTTTAAAGTTAGACCCGTAGAAGTTAGTCCCGCCAAAGTTGTAAATCCCCGCATTGGAATAGCCACCATGCACATCGATGCGATACCAGTTGATGTAGTTCGAATCGACGAAGTAAACGAGCTGCACTTCAGTCGGTGAAGTTCCAACGCCTGTAAAATCAACTGATTCGCCTGGCGCGGCCATAAAAGTAATGGGATTCGCGGCGGTACCGTCTCGGTTGTTGAGGTACAACATCCGAGTGGTGCCAAGGTCGGAATAGCTGGCGTTATAGGTGCCTGCTCTGAAGACAAAACAATCACCCGCGACGGGGTTGTGTAGGCACCCAAGCCCGCTGTTTTCTGAGATGCATCGATAATCGAGCCAAGGTGATGCGAACGTACCCGAATTCGAGTTACTGCCGGAGGTGGAAAACCAGTATGTTTGCCCGCTTCCGCTATGACACGAAAACGAGGAGAGGTTAAGCGTTCCGCTATAGGTGCCGTCAGTCTGACACACCTTATAGGTTCCGGCTCCTACGTTTACATATTTGCCGCCTTCGGCCGGATATATTGCCCGATTTGTGTCGTCGCAGTCCTTTGCCGTGCCATTTGGGCCAGTGTAGCTAGTTGAGCTGCCATAGACATCACGATCTTTGTCAGGCTCCGCACAAGATGCGTCACCTCCCGCGGCATCATTATCGACACCATCACCGCAAATTTCACCGACCGTCGCGTGAGCAAAGGAGGAGAGCGCGAGGAATCCAAAAACCAAGACAGCCAGAAAAACCCGGCAGACTTGAGTCCGGTTTGTTTTTTCCTCTGTGTGTAACCTGTCCGTGATCACGCTCTCCGCAACGGCTTAATTGTCTTGCTTTCTAAGGAATGCCTCGAGAACGGATACGCGGGCGTGGAGTTGTGCTCTGTGTTCTCGAGACTCGTTTGCAAAGTCCCAAAGCTCTTGGATGGCCTCATCAAGCTTCGTGAGTGCCCGATTAAGCAGAACACCACATATAGCAAGCACAACGCTGATCCCGCCTGAAATGAGAGCGTCAAGACGTTCCACATTACCCACCTATTTGCCGAGCGGCGATTTTGCGTTGTGGAGCACCAGGGCGCCGATGACGGAGAGCAGAAGCGCTAGGCGAGGATCGGGGTGAGCCGCTTGGTATTGCTGGAGAGCGGCGAATACTTGCGGCAGCAACGTTGCGCCGTAGCCGATAAGGATTGCGATGAGATTAGCCATTAGAGCGCACCTGTTTGGTTGAGTGTGCCGGTGTTGTCGGCAACGGTTGACGTGTCTTCTGTTGCCGCTGGTTCGGGCGTTGGTGTCGGGAGAACGCAAGTATTTGCGACCGTAGCTGGGAACTCTCCCGCTTCCACCGTGGCGCCGTCGCAATCGCGTGAGTAGGTGCAGACGCCGTTTACGGGCTCGACGCTGACGGTGAGCGTGCAGTGAGTGGAGCCGGTGACGCTGTGATCGTCTTCGGAGTTATCGACGGAGGCGGAAGAGCTAGACGAAGAAGAGCCGATGT
>CAYXHO010000078.1:0-3180 GCA_964465215.1 uncultured Candidatus Saccharibacteria bacterium
AGGCGATCGGCGCGAGCTTTTTTGTAGTCGGCTACGTCCACATTAACCCGAGTAATTTCGTACCCCTGGTTCTTGAGGGCACTGGAAACCATAAACTGCAATGAACGGACTGTTTCACCGTTATGGCCAATGAGAAAGCCGTTGAGGTGCGTTGAGGGCACATGAAGCTCAACTACTTCGTCATCACTGTTGGTAGCATAGACGTCTACATTGAGGCCAAAGAATGACAGTAAATCCTCGATATACTTCTTGGCGTAGCTGATTGACCCTTCCATTCCTTTGTCCATATCTACCTCCTATTTCTTACGCTTTTTACCACCTGCCTTTTTGTTCTTTTGATTCTTATGCGCTTTTTGTTTTGGAGGAGTTGAAACGATTTCAGCTTCGACCGCCTTGCTGGCTCGGTTGCTAGCATCGGTCAGTTCTTGCTTGTCTTGGTTGAGTACTTTGGATTGCTGCAAGTAGGCCACGACACCGCTCACCAACAAGTAGAGCGCTAAGGCTGAAGCAATGTTGACGGTAAACATAAAGATAAATAGTGGCAGAATGTATTTCATCATGCTGGCTGTGGCAGCCTGTGTTTCGCTGGGGTCGGCAGCCTTGCCTTCTCCTGCCTCGCGCAAGATTTCGCGCAGTTTGCGGCGATCTTTATCTTGAGGCATGAGCTGTACCGATTGGTAGTACTGCATTATGACGCTGGCGATCACGATGATCATCGCTGGCCAGTAGGTGCCGGCTTTGCCGAGTGCCGGCCGAGTAAGGTCAACAATACCAAACAGGGTGTTGTCAAACTTAGTTACGTCACGAGCCAGTTCTTTGAGCCATGGCAAAGAGTTAATGAAGCTATACGAAAAATCAGTAATTACTTTGGGGTCAGAAACAATCTTACGCACCCCAGTATACAGAGCAAGAAACACAGGAATCTGGACAATCAGCAGCCCAAGGCTGGCAAAGGGATTGATCTCCTTCTCTTTATAGAGTTCCATCATCAGCACGGATTCTTTTTGTTTATCACCAGCTGCGGCTTTCTTAATACGCTTGAGCTCTGGCTGTAATTCGCGCATCGCTTTTGCCTGGTGGAGCTGCTTTTTGACCAGTGGCCACATGAGCAGGCGCATCAGAATCGTAAACAGAATAATACTGAGTCCAAAGTTGTGGCCCGGCAAGAGTCCATAGATGAGGACCAGGATGTTAAAGATTGGCTGTACAATCAGTGTCGTAAACATAGAACTCCTTATTGGTTGTTTCTATCATACCACGTTTCTTATCTGTTAGCCGGTAGCTTTTACAGCATTTCGGCTTGTTTGAGGAGGTTGTGTACCTGCCGGGTCAGCTCGTCGTGCGGCAAGGTTGCTACTTCTGCCTGATACACCCCAATTACCAGGTCGTAACTCTTGTCGGCAAGGCCAGCGGTGCGCACAACTTCAAACACTCGGCGACGAATGCGATTTCGTACAACCGCTGACTTGCTCACCTTTTTACTTACTACCACCGCTGCACGCCAGGTTTGGCGCTTGGTGTTTGGGGCAAAGCGAAGACTCATAGCGCTACTGCGTACTGTTTTGCCTTTGGCGTAAACGTAGCGCAAGCTGCCAAGTCCGTGAAATCGATGAAATGAACCTAACATGTCTCTATTGTAAACCACTGGGCCTTGACTTTAAGTTCAACTTAAGTTAAACTTAAGATATATGAAGACTGTTACAGCTAAAGAACTCCGCGCCAATCTCGCAGCCATACTTGCTCGGGTAAACGCCGGTGAAGAGATTATTGTTACTCATCGCTTTCACGAGCCGATACTTCTCAAGAACGTAGAACCCACCAAACCAAAAACTAAAACTACCCTTGCCCCGGGAGTTGTTGCGTATATGAAAGCTTCTAAGAAACCGCACAACCTTGATCCAAATAAATCTTTCAAAGAGCTGTATCACGAAATGTTGGATGAAAAATATGGCCTCTAGGGTCTTCTTAGATGCAAATGTTCTTGTAGAGATTTTGCTTGGGAGAGAAAAACAGTTTAAAGCACTAAAGGTCATTCAAGATAACTTCGGCCGAGTTTATATTTCGGCACTTACTGGTCATTTAGCGCTGTACTTTAGCGGGCAGCAAGTTAGTCATAGCCAAATCAAAACTTTTCTTCAAGATTTCACTATGTTGCCGCTTGATGCGCACAGTTTTGACTGGGCTTTTACCAATACGAGGAATTCCGACATTGAGGACGCCTTGCAGCTGGCGGTTGCTATTCGTAACGGTTGTGACGAATTTATTACTCTCGACAAAAAACTGGTAGACACGTACAAGGGTCTACCAGTTATCGACGTCAAGCTGCTTGCGTAGCTCCCCGCTCTATAGTTTTAGGCCGAGAGTTTAACGCGGCCTTTGTTGCGGCGGGCTTTGAGGATGCGGCGACCAGCTTTGGTGGCCATACGCTTCAAGAAGCCATGTTCGCGGGCGCGATGTCGTTTTTTTGGTTGATATGTTCGCTTTGGCATGGGGTTATTGTACCTTTTCTTCGTGTTACGAGCTAATTATCTAAAATACTGTGGCTTATTGTGCTGGGCACGGTTGGCGAAATTTACTACAACCATTGTCCTGGCAAAGAGTGAAATTCACAATATTTAACCCACTTATTCTACCAACTTTTCCACCATTAGCCAAGTAGTTTCCACAGATTCTAAGGTGTTAATAAAACCTGTGTATAACTTCACCTCCGATCGCGCTTGTTTCTTACCAAATCCTCTTGTTTGTAAAATTACTTGTGGAAAACTACCCGGCTCTTGTATAGAATATGGAGACAAAGAAGGGATCAGGAATGAGGGAATCTAGCGAGAGCCTGTGGCAAGCTGTCCTCGGAGAAATCGAACTGTCGGTTTCCAGAGGAAACTTTGTGACGTGGTTCAAACACACCACCCTATTGTCTAACAAAGATGGTCACCTGGTGGTCGGTGTTGCTACGGTCTTTATTAAGAACCAGCTGGAACGCAAGTTTAATCAGCTAATCGTCGACACCTTGAAGAAAAATGGCATTGAGCCACTTAAAGTAGAGTATAAAATCCACGCCTCCAGTAGTAAGCTCCATAAACGGGCTGTTGAAGAACCGATCATGAAGGTCCAGGAAAAGCCGGCCATGGCCACTCCAGCACCTGTCGCCTCTTCCAGTGTTCGCCACTCCTACCGCCAAGG
>CAYXHO010000079.1:0-3160 GCA_964465215.1 uncultured Candidatus Saccharibacteria bacterium
TTCGTTGTAGAAGCGACCGAAGAATTATACCTAAAGAACACCGAAAGGACAAGATGACAATGCTTTATATTTCTACGCAGGTTGCCTTGGTGGTGGCGCTAAGGGTATAACAAAAGCTTAGGTCGCTAGCATTGAGGGGCACTTGATAGGTTAATTGGCCAGTGGCGCTTTCTTCTGGTTGGTAGCTGCGAGCATCGAAAGGATTTGTAACAGTGGCCGGAGATAGACTGTAGTGAGTGTTATTTTTGTCAGCAATATAGGATTGCAATACGGGTGTAAGCCACACTGGAGTGTCATGGTGGTGCGTTAGACTAATGTCGACAATAATAAATTGTTTACCTGGAGCTGGGGTGAATGTTTGGTCGCCGCTGCTAAAGCTGGAGCTTTTGATGTAAAGATCGAATTCGGGAGCGTCCTCAGTGAACGTGGACTTTGTGGTTGTTTGTTCACGAGCTTCTTCACGGGTATGGTTTTGCCAGAGCATATTGGTCATGACGACGCCAAGGCTAAAGAGTGCAATAAGCGAAAGGGCTAATACAAAAACGGCACTGGCGGCTACTTTTTCTTTGTGGTGTGCCGAAATATGTTTAGTTAGACGGCGTTTTTTTGGTGCTACTGCATCTGGCATGATTATCCTTGTACCGGCCCAATGCGGTAACTATTAAGGGCACTATACCCTGATCCGTTATGGTTATGTTGTTTTCCGGCTGTACTGGCACTGCCGTTCATATAGCTGGTAATGTCGTGACCGCAAGTTGCAGAGTTAAATACACTTTTGCCCCCGGGGTGATTGTTGACGTAGCTTGTGACGATGTAGTAATAACCATTGTAAGTTACCCAGCAATTACTTTGGGAATTATGCGTAGCGACCTGTGCACTGGTACAGCTTCCACCCGATTGGCCACAGCTTGGTGGGGCTGCACCGACCGCTACTGAAGTAGTTTTAGTAGCACTGCCACACGTTAGGGTGTATGTAGTCGAGCTGGTGAGGTTACCAGTAGACTTAGAACCCGAAGTGGCTACACTTCCCATTGAGGGGCTAATACTGCAACTGCTTGCGTTGGAAGAACTCCAGCTCAATGTTGATGCGCTATTGTATGAGACAGATGATGGAGAGGCACTAAAGCTGGCAATGCTCGGGCTGGCTGTTGTAGTGCTAGTAGATCCTCCGGTCTTAGGGGCGGAGCTAGATCCAGTACTCGGGTTTGATGTAGTCCCCGTGCTCCCTGTGGTAGTACTGGTTGTTGGCGTACTCGAACTAGTAGTAGAGCTAGTTGGTGCACTCGGGTCAGTAGAACTGGTTTTGTCTGACACTGTATTTGCAGTTGTCCCTGCTCCATTGGCTTGTGCTTGTTGACTAGATTCATTTGAGCCTTTATTGCTCCAGCGTTGCAAACGATCGGCACTAACTAGTAGTCCAAATGTCAGAATAACGACAACTAGTAAACCGGCGCTGATAAGCGAGATCGCAACTGCTAGTTTTACTTTCATTGTAGTACCATCATGACATATTAAATTCTTCTGAGTGAATATTGATAGCCTTCACTCCTTTGGCCTTCAGCTGTTTCTTAATTGCCTTCATCATAGGTGGTGGACCGCAGAGGAAAATTTCTTTGCCTTCTAGCCCCCCTGCCTGCTCGGCAATGTAATCTGCACTGAGGAAACCTTTGGTTTCGCTTGTTACATATGGAGTGTAGCCAAATTTATCACCCATCTTTGGGTTAATCTCGGTAAACGTTTTATGGCCAATAAGCTCGGAGCGGTTGACGACACTATAAAATAAGTGCACCTTAGGAGATTCGGCAGTCAAGGTTTTGGCCATGCCAATAAATGGCGTAATACCAATACCACCAGCAATCCAGATTTGTTCGGTGTGCGGAAATCGCTGATACATAAAACGACCAAAGGCACCTTCTATTTCAGCAATGGTACCTTCGGGTATGGCGAGCATGGCCTTGGTGTGGTCGCCGATTGCTTTTGAAATAACACGTACCACGCCCTCTTCTGGCGCAGAGGCGATAGAAAATGGATGAGATTCCGGCAAAACGCCACGTTTTTTCTGCCAGTTGAAGCGAATAAAGACAAACTGACCTGCCTGGAAGTCCATTTGTTCGTCGATCATTTGCAGGTCGAGGGCGATAACGTCTTCGCTCGGTTTTTCGACGGCCACAACTTGAGCGGGATAGCGCTTGACGAATACCGAACCAAAAATAGTTCGATACAAAAATGCACTCAGCCCTACGACTGCCCAGAAAATGACATAACCTTTCAGGAACGGGCTGCGAGCTACGTCTGAATCGATAAATACTACGTGTAATGTGGCAAAGAAAAATGCCGGTCCCAGAAATTTATGGGTAAATAACCAGACGCGGTACGGAAGTTTTATAAAGAATGTAAGCACCAGGAGGGTGACCAGACCGGTATAGCCAATGAAACCGTTATTGATTGCGACCTGTTGCTGCACTTCACTAAAGCTGCCGTCGAAGTTGACGGCTTGCGGCAGTAAGGTATGTGCGGCATATTTAAGGGTTACGAGCGCATCAAGGCTAATGAGTCCTATGGCATGGAATAAGGGGTGTATGGTGAGCAGGATGAGTGCAATGGCACCTGTGAGGTGGTGCGCAATATACACTCTATTAAGTCCCGTAAAGAATCGTTCTAGCCAGCGGCGTCTTACACTCAGAACCATATTGATGGCATATAAAATAAAGCCAATAATGCCCGCCAATTTACCGATGGCTGAAGCTACCCCAGCAGGACCTTCACCCCAAAATCCGTCTTGGAAAATGAGTGTTAATACCGGTAATAGGCAACATAAAAAGATGACCGTCCAGCCACCAAAGCGCTCCATCCAGATAGTATTAAAATCTGCTTCGTTCACGTAATCCTTTACTATAGATTACCCTTTGACCGAGCAATATTCAATCTGCTTATGATTGTTTAGGAGAAGTTCTTGATGGTGCGATCCATAGTTTTTTTTGCATCTCGTTGCTTTAAGGTTTGCCTTTTATCAAATTGCTTTTTGCCCCGCCCGGCTGCAATGCGGACTTTGATGTAGCGACCTTTGGTTAGTATTTCGAGTGGACCTATAGTTTGGCCTTGCTGCTTAGCAGCGATAAGTTGGTCTATTTCTTTTCGTTTGGCCAGAAGTTTCCGGCTT
>CAYXHO010000080.1:0-405 GCA_964465215.1 uncultured Candidatus Saccharibacteria bacterium
GCAGGTTTTGCGGCACGTTTAAAGCGAGGTTTGTCGTGAGGCATATCGGCCTATTATACCCAAACTTGAGGCAAATGTCTTATGGTTATACACAGATTATTTCAATCAAGCATAAGCGGGGTATACTAGAGATATATGGACTGCGTTCTTATTATTAATGCTGGCTCGTCGAGCCTCAAGTTTGGCTTGTATAGCCAAGACAACGGCCAGCAGCTGATCGGTGGTGCGATTACCGGTATTGGTCAAGACGATACTCAACTCATAGTTACACGTGACGGTCAGCCGGTAACAAGCAGACCACTTCAGGCCGAAGAAGTAACGGCGCTAGAGAGTATAGTTGTGAGCGAGGTACGTCGGGTGGCGCCTGATGCGCATATTGTCTTCATGGGGCACCGCGTTATTCAT
>CAYXHO010000080.1:415-3110 GCA_964465215.1 uncultured Candidatus Saccharibacteria bacterium
CAGCCGCCCACAAGCCGGCCGTTACAAACCGAAGAGCACGCTTCACTTGTGAAAGTTGTATTGCACGAAGTGCAGCATGGACAGCTTGATGCGCATATTGTCTTCATGGGGCACCGCGTTATTCATGGTGGGCCACATCACTTTGCACCCACGCAATTGACGTCGGATATTATTGCCGGGCTCAGACGAATAGAATCATTAGCGCCCAATCATATGCCAGCTCAACTGAATCTCATAGAGCAATTCATGATTGCCGTGCCCGGGGCTGTTCATTATGCGTGTTTCGATACAGCTTTTCATTATGATATGCCTACCAAGGCTCAGCGCTTAGCGATCCCGCGTAAATATACCGAACAGGGGGTACGTAAATTTGGATTTCATGGCTTATCATTAGAGTCTGTCGTCGACCAGTTACGGGAGCAGTACCCCGTACTTCCTGAGAACATTATTGTCGCGCACTTGGGAAGTGGTGCGAGCGTTACGGCGCTCAAAAACGGCAAGTCAGTAGACACCTCAATGAGTCTTACGCCCAACAGTGGTGTGCCGATGAGCACCCGAAGCGGTGACGTTGACCCCGGAATCTTGACGTACATGGCCGCTAGTGACCAGTTGTCTGTGGAGCAAACGACCAATATATTGGCGCGAGAATCGGGGTTACTGGGAATATCAGGCACGACAGGTGCTATGGAAGCGTTGCTTGAGGCCCAAGGCCGAGACCCGCGAGCAGCAGAGGCAGTCGAAGTGTTTTGTTATCGTGTTAGTAAAGAGATTGCCGCTATGTCGGTTGCGCTCGGCGGTGTACAGGTGCTGGTGTTTGCTGGTGGCATGGGCGAAGTGGCGGCCGAAGTACGGCAGCGTATTTGTGCGCCACTATATCACTTGGGAATAGCGATGGACGACACCCGCAACAAACAGCATGAAGCGGTGATTTCAGCAGCCGATGCCAAGGCAGATGTACGGATTATCCATACTGATGAGGATAGTGTAATGGTGCGGCACGTGCAGCAAGCGAGCAAGCTTGCCAAAATGCCATCAGCATCGACAGTAAATAATGGGGATCAGAGACTATGAAAACAGCACGCAAACCACTCGGACGAAAAGAACTAAAGGCCCTTGACGCTTATTGGCGAGCCAGTAATTACCTGTCAGTTGGACAAATCTATTTGTGTGACAACCCGTTGCTGCGTCGCCCGCTCGAGATTGGTGACGTCAAAAAAATCTTGCTCGGTCACTGGGGAACAACTCCTGGCCAGAATTTTATCTACACTCACCTAAACAGGCTTATTAATAAGAATGATCTGAATATGCTGTATATTTCGGGCCCGGGGCACGGCGGTCCGGCGCTAGTTTCACACGTCTATTTAGAGGGTACCTATAGTGAGGTTTATCCCAGTATTACTCAAGATGAAGTTGGCTTGACCAAGTTGTTTAGACAATTTTCGTTTCCTGGTGGTATATCGAGCCATGTGTCGCCGCAGGTGCCGGGGTCAATGCACGAGGGCGGCGAGCTGGGCTATTCACTCAGTCACGCTTATGGTGCGGTGTTTGATAACCCTGACCTGGTGGTGGCTTGTGTGGTTGGGGATGGCGAAGCTGAGACAGGTCCATTAGCCACCGCTTGGCATGCTAATAAGTTTGTAAACCCCAAAACGGATGGAGTAGTGCTACCTATCCTGCATCTTAATGGGTATAAAATCTCTAACCCCACCGTTTTAGCGCGCATAAGCGAAAGTGAACGACTTAAGCTTTTTGAGGGGTATGGCTATAAGCCGTATGTGGTGGCTGGCAGTGATCCGAAAAAAATGCACCAGGCCATGGCAGCGGCTCTCGATGCTGCCATGCAAGACATTGCTCGCATCAAGCAAGATGCGAAGCATGGTCATACGGCTCGTCCGCAGTGGCCAATGATAATTCTGCAGTCACCAAAAGGCTGGACCGGGCCACATACACTAGATCATGCTGCAGTTGAATATAGTTTTCGTTCTCACCAAGTACCGCTTTTGGTTAGTGAAACAACGCCACCCGAGAATTTGGGCATTTTGGACGCTTGGCTACGGAGCTATCACCCCGAAGAGTTGTTTGATGAGCGCGGAGCATTAAAGCCAGAGCTGGCACGATTGGCGCCGAAGGGTACCCGGCGCATGGGGGCAAACCCTCATGCCAACGGTGGGCAACTGATGAAGCCGCTGAATATGCCCGATTTTCGGGATTACGCCCTGCCTGTCGAAGCACCGACCATTACCCAGGCCAGCCCTATGAAAGTGTTAGCCCCATTCCTGCGTGACATTATGGTTGCCAATAACAAGCAGCGAAATTTCCGCATTTTTAGTCCTGACGAAACCCTGTCTCACCGGCTGGGCGGTTTGTTCGAAACCACCCACCGTCAGTGGAACGCCGAGACGCTTCCAACAGATGAATTTTTAGCAACCGACGGAAGAATCATCGACTCGATGCTGAGCGAGCATCAGTGCCAAGGCTGGCTAGAAGGCTATCTGCTAACCGGACGGCATGGGCTGTTCCATAGCTACGAGGCCTTTATTCGTATTGTTGACTCGATGCTCAACCAGCATGCCAAGTGGCTCAAAATGAGTTCGGAACTTTCTTGGCGGCAAAGCATCCCCTCGCTCAACTATTTGCTGACTTCGCATGTCTGGCGCCAAGACCATAATGGCTTTACCCACCAAGACCCGGGCTT
>CAYXHO010000081.1:0-3025 GCA_964465215.1 uncultured Candidatus Saccharibacteria bacterium
GAACCCCGATTGCCGGGATGAAAACCCGATTTCCTAACCGTTAGAAGATGAGGCCACGGTACAAGAAATTTCTTGCAATTTAACTGCAACATTATAGCATAACTTTTAGTTTTTTGGAATAGATCCTGAAACGTAAAATCTCCCAAAGCTTTTCTACTTGAGAGATTATTAGTGGAGCGGTCAGTCACGATAGCTCGTTGCACTTATCGTAGCATACTTTTTATGCTTTGGCCAGATAGTTATACACATGTATTTAATTATAAATTAAAGGTATGAGAAAACCCCTCGCTAGAGGGGTTTTCGGAAGTCGTCACAACTAAGTTGTTTATGCAGTTACTTTAGCTTTGCGAGCAGAGTACATGCGGTGCAATACAGCGCCGATAATACTGGTTGCAGCAAAGATACTGAATATACTTGCAGGACCAGTCTTTGGCAATGTAGTAACAGTTGTAGGAGGAACTACCACTGGTGGTTTGCCTTCCTTGAACTCAACGACGGTTTCACAGTTAGCACCGTTAACGGTCTTAGTTGTACCATCATTCAAACGCACGACAACACTTGCTTGGATAGTGTACTTACCGTCTTTTGCATAGGTGTGTTCATCGCTCTGCTTGGTACTTGAGCTGCCATCTCCCCAATTAATGAGGTAGCTAACAACTGTAGCATTAGTGAGGTCAACCTTGACAGTTCCTTTTACGGTTCGCTTCTTGTCATCAGTAACCACGAAGGCACCGTTTTCAAGCTTACAAACTGCGTCAGATGGGATAACAACGGGCTTTTCTTTAACTTCTACAGTTAAAGTAACGTATACACGCTGTTCCCAACATCCCCAAACGTCACCGTTAGGAGTATCGGTACCTACAGCGGCTCCCGTAGTGACTATTGTGTCACTTAGGGCTTTGCTGCCTGTGCGAGTAAATTGCTTGGCTGTACCTGCAACATACCCAAGCTCAACTGTCTTACCGTCAGTACAGGTAATGGTCATACCGTCATTAACGGTAGCAGCATTACTTGCGCTAATAGTTGCTTGGGGAGCAAATGCGCTCTTTGCACCTGAGTTGTTAAGGTTTACAGCAACCTTGCTGTTCTTGGCAACACTTGGGCCAGTACCATTTCCGTTCAGGTCTTGGCTGGCGCCGTTGTGCACGTATACACGTAGTGTAAAGCGCTTACCGGTTTCACAGGTGCTTTTTACGTCGGTAACTGAGGCATTTGTATCGCCTTCAACTTTACCGCGGAAAAAGTCAGCTTCATTACCTTCGGATGGCACGCCAGTGTAGACGTTAAACGCTGGACTTGCTGCTGGTGGAGTTGTATCTCCGGCATATGGGATGGCGTAAACCACGCCGCTCATTAGGACAGAAGCGAATAGCGAAATGACTATTGCTGCGAATCCTTTAGTTAGATAGTTCAATAATTTCATAGTATTTCCTTTTATTCCTTCTTAGCTAGGTGCACCCGGTATAGTTACTACAGGACCCTTATAACCAGTTGTTGGAGGTGAAGTTGGTGTAGTAGGGGGTTTAACAGTCGTTCCTGGATTGCCACCACCATTGCCTGGGCCGGTGCCATTTGCGGGTGATGGAGTCACGCCTTCAGGACCAGCTTCTGGATTATCACCGTTAGGACCAGCTGTACCTTCGGTATCTTGTTGGCCGTTCTTATTTGGGATCTTTTTTGGTTTGGTAGGCTTCTTCCTGCCGCTATTGCCTTCAGGTGCAGTAGTTGTCGTTGTGCTTGTTGTGGTGGTTGTTGTTTCAGAGGTAGTTGGGAATAAAGATTCAGGGAAATAGATTTCGCCAGCTTGGTCAATCAAGATCTGGTAGTTTGCACCAGCACTTGTACTGAGGTCATCTCCATTAGGACCTTCCCAGCTAATAACAAAGACTGTGCCAACTTTTACTGGGTCGCCATTAAGATCAACGCGTGACATCAGTACTTTAACAGCCTTTTCGGTACCATCGGCATCCTTGATAACCTGTGAACCAGCTTTATTCCAGATACCACCAATTTCGCTTTCGTTTAGTGCGACTTTATTAAGCATACCTTCGATAGCAGCTATAACTTGAGATTGTTTTTCAGGGCTCAGCTTCTGGATATGATCTACCATACCCTGAATGCTAATGTGGGTAGGTAAGCCGCGTGCATCTAAGCTTCCCATGCCATCAATGACAGCTGCAGCATACAAAAGTACACCAGCAGTTGCCGCAGATCGACATGCGGTTGCATCGCCACGGTCACTTATAAAGAAATCGAGAACATCTTGAGTAGTTTGTAGTCGTTTGCCACGAGCAGGTTGCCAGTGGAGGTCGGTAGGAAGTAATTTTACTTCATCACGACTAGCTTCAAATGGACCGTTAGGGAAAACTTCACAGTCTACATCTGCAGCTTTTTCATTATCGTCTGTCTGAGAACCAGCTTCAGTAGTTGTCGTAGTATCGCGTCCGTTCAAATCAAAACTTGCATTCTGTGGACGATCAGGCTGATTTCCTTCGCCAGCACCATATGCTACTGCACCAGCTGCAAGACCTGTAAGTGCCAAGGCAGCAAGCGCTGGCGCTAAGCCGCGTCGTAAAAGACCTGGCTGTCGCTCTTCAGCTTGCACAGGAGTACCCTGACCAAATTCTGGTCGAGCAGCAGTTGGTGGTCCTGCGACATGGCCATTTCCAATTGGGGGAACACTTGGTATATTCATACACTCTCCTCTAGTTAACTACTCAAGATAATTTGCCGTCTCGAGACAAATTTCTTAATCTGTCGTATTGTACTATTTTTTAGTGCTTATGTCAAGACTTTTTATCATAAACGGACAATAAGCACAAGCGCTTCTAACTTCTTAGGAGTTATACTGTTCGCTTAACAGAGCCGCTTAAAGGCCTGTTTCGGACTTGGTGGTTGTTTTTGCCTTTTTTGCACTCACTGCTAATGCCGATTTGGGGAACGTAAAGCCAAAGGTACTTCCCTTATTTTCTTCACTCTTGAATATTATTGCGCCACCCTGCGCGACAACGACTTTCTTAGCCAT
>CAYXHO010000082.1:0-2992 GCA_964465215.1 uncultured Candidatus Saccharibacteria bacterium
GCCGACAAGGCAAATTACCGAAAGTTTAAACAACGCAAGCAGACCAATGACGACATTGACCATATGCGCGAGACTATGACGCGCCGCTTGAGTGACAAAAATATCAAGGCGTGGGGTATGCCCGATCTTCTTTTAATTGACGGTGGAAAAGGTCAGCTGGCAGCAGCTTCTAGTGTGGTTGAAGCTAAGGGTTTGCAGATACCGATGATTGGTTTGGCAAAAAAGCGAGAAGAAATAGTCGTCCGAAATGATTGGCCACATACTCGGCTGCAACAGGACGTTGTTGTTTCGCTTCGAGGCATAACTCGACCAAGTGACGATTTTACGTTGGTTGATCTACCGAACAACAGTAATGTGGTGAAACTCTTGCAGCGTATCCGAGACGAGTCGCACCGATTTGCCGTAAGCTATCATTCAGTTTTAAAAGTGAAGCGCCAGACTGCCAGTATCCTTGATGATGTTCCCGGTATCGGTCCAGCAACGCGCAAAAAACTCATCAAGATATTCGGTAGTGTACGGGGCATTCATCAGGCTCGCCAACAAGATCTGGTGCAGCTGCTAGGCGAAAAGAAAGCTACTGTACTTCGCCAATATCTTCGAGCTGATAAAAAAGACGATACTGCTCAAGCTTGATTTAGGAATTAGCTGGAGTATACTTCTGGCATTATGAAAGCACCAAATAAACGTCTTCGAAAAGCAGCCCTATACTTATTGACACCTATTTCAGGTAGTTTAGTAGGTGCAGGAGCGGGGTATCTTGCCGGTAGTAGTTTGCCTGAGGGCCTTAGGATACAAGCACATAATCTTCAGTATTGTATGGATTCTGGCGCACAGCTGCCCGACGAAGCCTTAGCAAGCTGTCCAGGAGTCATGATGGATGCCGGTATCCAAAATTCCGTAGCATGGATAGAGGGTGACCCCGGCCGTATAGAAGTCGATCAGGCGATCAAAGATTTAACAGCAAGAGCCGATCGACTAGCTCAAAATATTCCACGAAATATATTTCAAGGCACGGCAGCTGGCTTCCTTTTATCAACCGGTGCGATTTTGCTCGATATGCGGCGCCCAGATAGTGCGCCTCCAGTGCAGGCTCAACAAGTTACTTCATAATGCGGCGTGAGCTCAATTGTTTGCTATACTAAGAGCTTGTCATGGGAGCAATTTTAGACGCCGAGTTTTATCGGGCTAATCGTAATCGTCTGCGGACGTTATTTCAGGGTACGGCACCAATTGTGCTGACCGCCCATAACTTACTGCAACAGGGAGCTGATGTTGCATTTCCGTTTTATCAAGACAGTAGTTTCTTATATCTGACAGGGATCAATTATCCAGGCATCATTCTTGTCATGGACAAAGACAAAGAATACCTCATTTTGCCAGAACGAAGTGAAGTCGACGAAATTTTCAATGGCGCGTATACGGCTGAGCAGTTAATGACTATATCGGGCGTAACCGAGATGCTTGATTACAAACAAGGCTGGAAAAAGTTGGGAAGTCGTTTACGTAAGGCTAAGCATGTCGCTACACTCGCACCTCTACCAGACTATATTGATGTTTACGGTTTTTATACCAATGGTGCTCGGGCAAATTTAATGACTCGAATCAAAGACATAAACCCTATTATTGAGCCACTCGATTTACGGCAACATTTGGGTGTTATGCGCATGGTAAAACAAGAGGCGGAAATTGCTGCAATTCAGACAGCCATTGATGCGACGGTTGCTACCTTTACAGAAGTTCGCCGAAAACTATCCAAATTCGAACACGAATATCAAGTAGAGGCTGCACTGTCTCATGGATTTCGTTTTAAAGGTACCGAAGGACATGGCTATGAACCGATAGTAGCTAATGGGTTGAACGCCTGTACGCTGCACTACAACGTTAATCAGTCTGTCCTGCAGCCAGATACATTATTACTTATTGATGCGGGAGCAAAAGTCAGACGTTACTCAGCTGATATTACCCGCACCTGGGCGCTTGGTGAGCCAACTAAGCGTCAACAAGCTGTATGGCAAGCGGTTGAAGATGTTTTTCAGTTTGCGTTCTCCAACCTAAAACCCGGTAGTACTATCCGAGAGAATGAGAAATTAACCGAACAATTTATGGGTGAAAAAATGCGAAGTCTTGGGTTAATCCGAAATGTCGAGCACGAAGATATACGTAAATTTTTCCCACACGCAACATCCCACTTTTTAGGGCTTGATTTACATGATGGCGGTGATTATGATCGGCCACTAGAGCCCGGAATGGTTCTCACCATAGAGCCAGGGATATATATACCAGCAGAAGAAATCGGCATTCGCATAGAGGATGATATCTTGATAACTGCCGATGGTGTGCAGAATTTATCGGCCGCACTCAAGCATGACTTATAACAGTTCGCTACTATAGCCTGTTATACTAGAAGTGATGAATAGCGTTCTTATTTTATTGGTCATTCTTGGGATCATTCTGCTTGTAGTTCCATTCTTGATGCTACTTCGGCAATATCATAAGCATAAGGCTCCGCTTAAAGCTATTGACCCAAATGTACGGTATGGACTGTGGCATCATGTTCAAATTGTAACTTTGCCTATGATGCGCTACCGTTTGGCGGCAAAGTTTAAGTCTAAGAAAGTCACCGCACCAGTTACGCCCATGGTCGAGCCGTCGTCAACGGATCATCAGTAGCCAGCCTACATTACATATATCGCTTGTGCTATACTAAATGTAACGTATGAAAAAACCCGCAGCACGGTTTATTATTAGATGGTTTGTCAGCAGCCTCGGTTTGTGGATTGCTGCAGCACTACTGGGTAGTGGCATAACTTATAACGAGCGCTTTAGGGTCATTATTGTTTCTGGTCTTCTACTTGCACTAGTTAATACTATTATCAAACCGATTGTTATTCTGCTTTCGTTGCCAGCAATTTTATTTAGCCTCGGATTATTTATGATCGTTATTAACGGACTGATGGTTCTGATTGTGAGCAAGTTGTATTCAGCCTTGCAC
>CAYXHO010000083.1:0-2911 GCA_964465215.1 uncultured Candidatus Saccharibacteria bacterium
TTGATCCACAGGCGCTTCTGGATGGTATTCCAACCTACGTTACATTTAATGGCAAAATTGAAACAGTGCCACGCATGAAAGCAAAAGTAGGCGATTCCGTTCGTATTTATGTTGGTAACGGAGGCGTCAATCTTGTTTCTAGTTTTCATGTAATTGGGGAAATTTTTGATAAAGTTTATCCCGAGGCCGCCATGGGTCCAGAGTCTGCAATTTTGCAAAATGTTCAAACTACTACTGTATTGCCGGGTGGGGCATCAATTGTAGAATTTAAGGTAGATGTACCGGGAAAATATACAATCGTAGATCACGCACTGGCCCGAATGAATAAAGGTGCTTGGGCGGTTTTAGAGGTAGAGGGTGATGATCAACTTGATATTTATAAATCAACCAGCACAAACACTGATACATCACACAGCCATAGCTCGTATTAGTTTTTCAATTCTAACAGTCTTTCAATATTCAGGTTTATTACAGTGTCCAATAATGGTTCAGTCAGGTAAGCTTATCGGATATTTTGAGTTAATAATTAGCAAAATCACTTGAAATGCACCGTTACTACTGAAAAGTTATGAAGAGGAACTAGATGGTAATTATTTTAATTACCATTTCAGGGCCTTGAGCTAAAAAAAGATCTTCCTGAAGAGATCTGTTCTATTTGGCTGGGGCGAAGGTTCCTTAATATAACTTTTTCTATCCAGGAAGATGATCCGATTGTTGATGTAGAGGAGATGCGGGAGCTACTTGATGAAGATATCAAGGAGGGTGATAATGAATAATTCAAGCCTCTTTGATAACAATACATTCTATAAAGCATTCGAGCGTGATTTAAGGCGTGCTAGGCAGTCTGTAATCATAGAAAGCCCCTTCATAACCAGGAGAAGGATGGAGCACCTCTTGCCGCTACTGACAAAGTTGCGTCGCAAGGGCGTAAGCATAGTAGTAAATACTAGAAATCCCGAGGAGCATAACGAAGAATATGCTATCCAAGCGGAAGATGCGGTAGCGTCAATGCAGGATCTTGGCATAAAAGTGCTCTACACCGTCAAACACCACCGGAAACTTGCCATAATTGATGAGGAAATACTTTGGGAGGGTAGCTTAAATATCCTATCTCAGAGTGATAGTTGTGAAATTATGCGCCGAACAGTATCTGATAATCTTGCTCGGCAGATGATTCTCTTTACAAAGCTTTGTAATCAAATTAGGTAATCCTGTCACGCGTTGTTTTGTTATTTAGAATAATACGTAAGGAATGCCTGAATACTGCTTATCTGTTATGATTATTTAAATGAGTAAGTTAAACAACAATTCAAAGTTGGAACAAAACTTTATACGCTGGAACTGGATGCGTGCGCTACTACATAATGGTTGGTGGCTCGTCACCAGCCTCTATTTAGTTGTGAATGGTCAGCTTACGCCATCTCAGCTAGTCTATATAGGTGTGTTCCAAGGAATCGTTTCATTCGTCTTTGAAGTACCAGCCGGGGTAGTCGCAGATACATTTAGTCGTAAGTGGTCGTTAGTTATATCTCAAGTACTGATGGGAGTAGCGATGATTGCGACGGGGCTGGTTACAAGTTTTCCGCTACTTGTTTTAACACAAATGCTCTGGGGAATTTCCTGGACATTCGCCAGTGGAGCGGATGTTGCGTATATTACCGACGAGCTAAATCAACCAGACAGAATCGACCGCGTACTGACACGCGCGGCGCGTGCAAGACTTTGGGGATCGGCGGCTGGACTTGTTGCTATTGGTTTACTCGCCAGGGCCACAAACTTGAGCACCGCAATGATAACTGCAGGAGTTTCAATGGCTGCTCTTGGCTTGTATGTCACTGTTTTATTTCATGAGAATCGCTTTACTAGAACGCACACAAATCGCTGGGTAACTTCATGGAAAATTTTTAAAGATGGTATATCGCTTGTTAAGAAAAGTAGGGTTATTTTAGTAGTATTTGTAGCGACCTTCCTTATTGATGGATCTTCAGAAGCAGGTAGGCTGTTCCCTAAACAGCTTGTTGATATTGGCTTTCCGGCACATATTACACCCGTGGTATGGCTTACGGCCCTAAGTGTGGCAACACTTCTAATTGGTATACCCGCACTCCGTATTGTCGAAGCACGCGTACATAACCTGGATGTTGCTCGGACAGATTATGCATTTGCAGGATTTATTGGTGTTATCGGTCTTATCATCCTTGCAATGGCTCCAAGTGCACTTGTGGGAAGCGCTGGGATACTGTTGTTTAGCGGCATAGCAGTTCCACTTACTAGCACCCTGGCATCAATTCAAGTGAACCGTGCTACGACAGACAATGTACGGGCAACTGTTCACTCATTCTTGGCGCAAGCAGAATATCTAGGCGAGATTTTCTGTGGTATCGGTATTGGTCTGATTGCTAAATCAACTAATCTGTCAGGGGCGCTTATAGCATGTGCTGCATTAATGGGTGCAGCTTCGTTGATAATGTTACGCAAACATCCCAGCAGAGTGCTTAGTAAAATCTAACAGTCATTCTAGTCATTAAAAAATCTTGAGCTGTAGAGATGTGCATGTCAAAAGTTTGGTCGTCCTGTTTGCCCTGTCGAAAATATAACTTTTTTGATCTGTTATTTCTAAATATCGTATTTGGCTGGGGATGAGGGATTCGAACCCCCGATCCTGGGACCAGAACCCAGTGCCTTACCGCTTGGCCAATCCCCAGTATCTTGGTTAACAGATTGATTATACTATACTTATCCCAAAATATTTAATTCTCGAAAAGTCATTCGTATTAACGTATAATGTCAACATGGATGCAGTGACAAAAAACGATTTAAATCAGCTTAAAGAAGAGTTATCTTTAAAGATTGAGTCTCAAGGCGAAACTCTTCGTCAAGAAATGAAAGAACAAGGCGAAACTCTTCGTCA
>CAYXHO010000084.1:0-2877 GCA_964465215.1 uncultured Candidatus Saccharibacteria bacterium
GTATGGCTTGGTGCCGGCACAGTTCCTAGACCTGAAATCCTTAAAAGGAGATAGTTCCGATAATATTCCCGGTGTTCCGGGTATTGGCGAAAAAGGGGCAGTGGAACTGCTTAAGCAGTTCCACACGCTCGACGGCGTGTATGACAACTTGGCGCTGATGAAAGAAAGTGTGCGCAAGAAACTAGAGGCAGGCAAGGACCTGGCCTACCTTAGTAAAAAACTGGGAGCTATTTGGACGGATGCGCCGATCAAGCTGGACTTCGCTAAGTTGCATGTGAGTGCCTGCGAGCCAGAGCGGATTCGTGAAGCGCTGGAAAAACTGGAGTTTCGCACCCTAGCACGGCAATTGCCTGAATATATGCATGTTGAAGCCAGTGAAGATAAAGCCGAGCGCAAGCAAAAGCTACACGTTGGATCATTTAAGGATATTTCTACCGACGCGGCCCTTAAGAGCATTGATGTTCCTAAAAGCAGTTCGCTGGTGTTGTCGGCAACGTGTAGCAATGATCGAGACCGAGTACCCGAGAGTATTACGCTTGGTTTTGATGATCAGACACTTCGTATTGATGTGTCCACCCTCGACCATACGTTGGTCACCAATTTCTTGCAGGCCGTTTTTATGGCGCATCCAAAAGTGGTTGGCTACGATCTCAAATCTAGCTTTCGAGCGCTGTTATCTCTGGGGGTTGCACTACCCGAGGTTGAACATGATGTTTTGATAGGCGCATTTTTAATCAATTCGCTGCGCCGCGAACAAACCTTGGCCGACCTAGCGATTGCCGATCTGGGTGTGCATTTGGATGAGACGGTTGGTTCGCCAGCCGACACAACAGCGGCAGTTTTGGCGCTATTCCACGAACAGGCAAAAGAGTTAACAAAACTTCCTAAAATTGCTACATTAGCAACAGACATCGAATGGCCAATTATATCGGTACTGGCTGACATGGAGTGGCGGGGCATTACCCTAGACACTCAATATTTGCAGATGATGTCGGTGCAAGTAGCCGACACCATTTCAGATTTACAGCAACAAATTTATGGTTTTGCCGGACAAGAGTTCAATATCGGCTCACCGGCCCAGCTAGCTGATATTTTGTTCGACAAACTCAAACTGCCGACTGAGGGTATCAAGAAGGGTAAAACCGGTTATTCAACGGCTGCTAGCGAACTCGACAAATTACGGGCAGGCCATCCGATCATCGACATGATCACCCAGTACCGCGAAGTTACCAAACTTAAGAATACCTACATAGATGCGCTTCCCAAACTGGTAGATAGCCAGTCCCGGTTACACACCACTTTTGCGCTGACTGTAGCGCAGACCGGTCGGCTCAGCAGTAACGATCCTAACTTGCAGAATATTCCCGTTCGAACCGAGCTGGGCAAGCGTATTCGGACGGCATTTGTTGCCGCTCCTGGCAACGTATTGGTCAGTGCTGACTACAGTCAGTTCGAGCTTCGCTTGGCGGCCGTTTTGGCCGAAGACGAAGAGATGATCAATGCCTTTAACCGTGGACTCGATGTACACACCCTGACTGCTGCGCAGGTGTACGGTCGCAGCCCAGAGGACGTTACCAAGAATATGCGCCGCGATGCCAAAGTGGTTAACTTTGGTATTATGTATGGCCTCAGTACTCACGGACTAGTGGCCGCAACCGGCATGAGCTACGAACAGGCCAAGGGGTTTATCGAAAAGTACTTTAAAGCGCGTCCAAAGCTGAAGGCTTACATTGACAAGGTTAAAGAGCAGGCTAAGGAAGACGGGTATGTCGAAACGTTGCTTGGTCGCCGCCGACCAACACCAGACATTAAGTCTAGCAACTTTGCAGTACGCGAAGCTGCCCAACGAGCTGCCGTCAATATGCCGTTTCAGGGCAGTGCCGCCGATATTATGAAGAAAGCGATGATCGACATACATCGTAAGTTGCGCAGCACTGACGCAGCCATGCTTTTGCAGATTCACGACAGTGTGCTCGTTGAGTGCCCCGAAAAAGATGGGCACAAAATTGCCAAACTGCTTAAAGAAACTATGCAGGCGGCATATAAACTACCTGTTGAATTAACGGTCGACACCGACATTGGTAAGACCTGGGGCGATATCTAATCGTATATTGCGATTAATTGCATAAAATGTTATTATATTACTCATAAGGAGTTATATGAGAGCAGCTCGTCAAATACTAATTTTTCTTGTGGTGGTTATTGGCATCGTACTTTTGTTGAGTCTTGTATTCGGCGGTAAAAAACAGTCTTCTACTACCAAGAATGCAACATCTAGCTTAGCAGTAACTGATTATCTCAACAAAGACTCACAAGTAGTGTCTATTACAGACGGGCCGATCAACGGCGACGATACCCACCGCTCAATCCGCATATCTGTCGATCGAGATACCCGAACCATGGACGTCATACAGGGCTACCAAGGTAAGGTTATTGCGAGCAAATCATATGTCAATAATCAGAAAGCTTATGACGAATTCTTACACGCGCTTGAAAGAGCGAGCTTTGGTAAAACTCGTAAGACCAGTTTTGCTTCCGAAGATGGCATATGTGCAACAGGACGTCGATTTGTATTTGAGCTATTTGAAAACGGTAAGAGCGTTTCACGAACCTGGACTGCCAACTGCCAAAAGGGCAACACCATTGCCGCACCAGACCGCATCACCAAGCTGTTCCGTAATCAGATTACTGACTACGAAGAGCTTATCAAAGGTCAAACTTTCTAGACCAGCTGCTACACTAAAGGCATGATTCGTGCCATATTCTTTGATTGCTTTGGCGTACTGACCGAAAGCACTTGGAAACAACTATTGGTTGGCTTGACCCCCGAGCGGGCAGCGGAAGTTACCGACATACACCGCGCATATGACAAAGGCT
>CAYXHO010000085.1:0-2866 GCA_964465215.1 uncultured Candidatus Saccharibacteria bacterium
TGTCCGATTTGCTGATGTGGGGATTTGAAGAGAGCGACTTTCCGTTTGATGTTGCTGGCGTTCCTGATTTTCAGCCAGTGAGCGCAGAAGAACAACCACGGTTAGACCAGAAATCACCTATTACATGCCCGCATTGTGGAGAAGAGTTTGTACCAAAATGAGTAAAGTTGATTTGAAGGTTGATTGGTGTGAACACAAAGCCGCAGCGTATGCCGTAACTCACTGGCATTACTCTAGGAGTATGCCGACGCCGCCCGTTTTAAAAATAGGCGCATGGGAGAATGGCAATTTTATTGGTGTTGTTTTGTTTAGTCGTGGAGCTAATAAAAATTTAGGTTCATTCGCTGGGTTAACAAATTTAGAAGTTTGCGAGTTAACAAGAGTTGCGTTAGATAAACACTTATCACCAGTAACACAAGTTGTGAGTAGTGCAATAAAATTCCTTAAAGATAAATCACCAGGAATAAGGTTAATAGTATCTTATGCAGATACTAATCAAAACCATGTGGGTATAATTTATCAAGCTGGGAATTGGTTCTATTCTGGTATAACTCCTGATTCTTGGTTATACAAAGATAAAAACGGCAGAGTTTGGCATCAACGGCAAGTCAGTAAGAGCGGTATTAAACCGCAGTATGGAGAACTTAGGTACGTAGCTAAGATAGACGATTGCGAGAAGATACCGCAAACTGGTAAGCATCGTTATCTTTACCCATTAGACAGGGCTATGCGCAAACAGATTGCAGTATTAGCAAAGCCATATCCAAAGCGTGAATCATGCGGGCAAAGTGTCGAAGGTGACACGATTGACGACCAGTCAATAGAGTGATGTTCGATCCATCATGCCCGCTTATTGTTATACAATAGGGAACAATTAGTTATGCCATTCGTGAAGGGAGATAAGCGCATAAATCGCAAGGGGCGTCCAAAGTCATTTGATGCCGCTAGAGCGTTGGCGCAATCTATCGCACATGAGGAAGTGACGAACAGTAAAGGCGATACGGTCACGGTAACGGAAGCCATTTTGCGTCAGTGGGCTGCAAGCAAAGACCCACGGTTGCAAATGTATTTCTTTGAAGTGGCTTATGGCAAAGTGCCGACAACTAGCAATGTCAATTTGGACGTTACAAAACTAAGTGATGACGATTTACAGCGAATCATTAAAAGTTAAAGCGGCGGCAGAGCTAGAGCTAAGACGCAGGCGTGGCAATAAAACAGAATCAAACCCATTAGAGCAATACCGCTTTGAGCCTGTACGTTACATCCGTGAGAAGCTAGGCTGGGAGCCGTGGGCAGGAGATGCCGAGCATCCTGGACAGGTAGAGGTGATAGCGGCGTATGAGTTAGCGTTACGCCAGTTACACGAGCGGGACGATTACGAACAGGGCGAGATTGCAGAAGATGATTTACAGTACTGGCAACCTGGGCAAGTCATCCAAAACCGTATACGTGTCGAGGCTGGGCATACAGTCGGCAAGACAAAGCTAGCATCAGGCATCTTCTCTCATTTCTTCGACACTTGTACGCCTTCCATTATTTACAGCTTTGCGCCAACGGCATACCAGATTAACAACTTGCTGTGGAAGGAAATCAGAGCAGACAGAAGAAAGAATAACTTGCCTGGGCGTGTATTGAAAACTCCACGTTTGGATTTTGGAGATGATAATCCAGACCATTTTGCAGAAGGTAGAGCCACACAGAACAGTGATACGGAATCTGTGCAGGGGCAACACGGTAAATACCTAATGTTTATTGTTGACGAGGCTGAAGGTGTTGCCGATTTCGTGTATGATGCAATTGAGTCCATGACATCGGGCGGCATCGCTATTGTGTTCATGCTGGCGAATCCACGTACACGCACTAGTCAGTTTCATAAGCAGCGTGTATATAGTGATGTGGCGAACTTTCGCATATCGTGCATTTATCATCCGAACGTATTAGCCGATAAGGAGGTAGTTCCAGGTGCGGTGCGTCGGCAGTATGTCGAGACAATGTTAGAGAAGCATTGCGAGATTGTAGATAGGCATGAGCCAGACAACCACACATTTACATTACCGTGGCGTGATGGCATCCATAGACCAGATGCAGAGTTTTTGTTTCGTGTGTTGGGTATTGCGCCTTCTAACCTATCAGACAATACATTTGTTACGGTTGGCAGATATGAAGCGGCATGTAAAACGCAGTCGCAAAACGTTGGCGATGATACGCTGAGGATAGGCGTAGACGTTGCCAGATACGGCACAGATAGCGGAACAATCTATATCAGGTGGAAGGATGTAATTTGGCGGCATTGCTCCATACAGGGGCAGAACACAAACCGTTATCGTGATGAGATTCGCAAAGTGTGTGCAGCGCATAAGGCGAAAGGTGCAAAGCGTTTACATTTACGTGTTGATGGTGGCGGCGGTTACGCATCCGGCATCATTGATCCACTGAGGATTGATATTGATTTTAACGCTATGTTTGATGATGTTGCGATTGTCGAAGTACACAACAACGGCACGCCATACGATGTGAAAAGCTATGCCGATTTAGGTACGGAGATTTACGCAGAAGCCGCCGAGACGCTGAAGGGGTGCGTGATAAAGAATGCGCCATCATTGCTAGAATCTGACTTGACAGAGCGAACGTACACATTTGTAAACAAGTCAGGTCGCACAGTGAAGAAATTGACGGAGAAAGAGAAGTTCAAGGATGCTAATGGACGCTCGCCTGATGACGGTGACGGTTTTTGTTTATGTGCAGCACCGGACGTTATATTTAGATACATGAGTCCAGCAGGGTTAGTTGATTTTGCGTAGGGGGGGCAACACATGGAACTAAACAGACGACAATTTACAATAGCATTTGCAACTGCATCAGCAGC
>CAYXHO010000086.1:0-2806 GCA_964465215.1 uncultured Candidatus Saccharibacteria bacterium
CGTACGACCTGCCAAATATTCAGCCACCATATAGTCGACAACGTTTTGGCGGTATTCTTTTTGAAAATCAAACATCTTAAACGGAATACCGAGTTGAACTGCCACACGCTTAGCATCTTGGTAATCTTCTTTCCAAGGACACGGCATGCCGGGCAGGTCTTGACTCCAGTTTTTCATATAGATACCCGTAACATCATACCCCTGCCGCACTAACAGGGCAGCCGTCACTGAGCTATCCACGCCGCCGCTGAGGCCGACATAGACTTTAATCTTATTTTTGACAATTTCCATTGTCAATATTATAACATATTTCTACAGATTTTCAGGGTTTTGGACCAATGCTTGTTCGGTGTGTTCAGCAACCGCCAGACCACCAAGCATTGCTGCCTGTAGTTCTTCAGCGCGTAATGCGCCTTCGGTATGTGCGCGCGATTCATAGCCTGTAAGTACCGAATATCTTCCTAGTATCACCGACAGTACTGTCAATACGGCTTCTGAGGCCTTGAATTCTCCCCGATCTACAATTGCAGCAATGACTTCGGCTGCAGCCAATGCCGAACCGCCTGCGGAGATAACGGAAATCCCTCTATCACTTTCAGCAAAATTACGTCGCCGTTCAATTATTTCTGAAAGCTTATGATAATGTATTTTTTGTTGCTCCGATAGATGTTCAGGTGATTTTCCCATATCTGAATATCATACCATGATTTGGATAATTGCTTACTTATTTTGTAAGTTGTTTCACTAGTTCTCCACGTTTATCTTGGAGGAGCTTTTGCAAACTAAAATCAAATGTTTTTGTGCTGGTACGCAGTACGCATCCACCAGCAATATTTGGCTCAACGCCTATGGTGATCAGGGTGTTGGGGTGACTCTGTTCACGAAACCATCGGACCAGCGGACGCATGGCCTGCTTGCCTGGTTCACTAGCAAAGCTCATTTGCACAACCGGTGCGGTGCGGCGCACAAACTGAAGCTGGCGGGTTAGTCGAGCGCGATCGTCAGCAGACAATGGGTTTATGTCGGTTTGTTTCATTATCGTATTCAGTTCAGTACTCACAAACGGAAGTTTACTGGCACCACGTGATGAACCGAGAAATTCATCAAGCATAAACAATTCACGTTGAATCTGACCAAAATCGAGAGGACTTACGATATTGTCGGGCAAACTGATACCTGGATCATGAGCTTGTTGCCGGGGTGAGATAGCATTAGAATTCACGCTTTATGTCCTCTATTATGGCTGACTTATTCTCTTCCATATTTTTGAGGATAAACTGTACCTGTTCGCCGACCTGCATTTGACTCCCTAGTGTCTGCTGTACATGCGCAGTAATAATCTCACTCATGTTTGCGGTAAAGCGCTCTAAACGTCGCTCTTTTTCAGCCAGCAGTTCCTTGTGTAACTCTTCGCTTAGAGTTTTGTGATATTCGCCAAGCATGCGGTCGAGCTGGGAAATAGCTTCGGTAATATGTTGTTGAGCTGCCGAAACAGATTGTTTTTGATCGACAAATTCTTCTTTAATAATTCCGGTGGCTTGCTCCTTGATGTGCTCGGCAACTTCATCACTAATTTTGCGCAAGTCTTGTTGCAAGAATGCTGCGTGTTGGTCGAGGGTTCGCTCAAACCGCAATACACCCCGCTCACGCAGTTTTGTTCTAAAACTCTCATCAAACATGTCATCGCTCTGTCCTTTGATGACCTGGTTACGGCCTTTTGGCCCAAGACGAACTGCCACCCATATAAAGGCTAAAAGAATAGCAATGACACTGGCAACCCATGTGATTAAAAGTATTGTCTGCGTTTGCGTATCCATACCCACCAATTCAGCTTATGGATATAGTATACGAGCCTAAACCAGTTTCGCCAAGGTGGCGACTGTATTTTCAATATCTGATTCTGTTGTGTCGCGCCCCATAGTAAAACGAAGACTCGACTGCGCCTGCTCAGCGCTATAGCCCATAGCGGTGAGCACATGAGATGGCTCATCGTCGCTGGCACTGCACGCCGAACCCACGGCACACTGTATGCCCGCTTCATCAAGTTCCATCATCAGCCGCTCATTATCATGACCGGGAAACATGATATGCACAAAGTTATGAGCTTGGTGGGCATTTTTGGACAACGTTAATTCCGCTGACGTTACAAGCTTTTCGAGCATACTCACAAACAAACTATGTAATTGCTTAAAGCGCCGTACTTCGGCCGATCGCTTAGATACTGCTCGTTCTAAAGCATGACTAAATCCAACAATTCCAACCACATTTTCGGTACCACTACGCAGTCCAAATTCTTGGCCGCCTCCATACAGTATCGGTTCTAACTGCAAACCGGCAGCTACATATAACGCTCCGCTTTGTTTTGGACCATATATTTTTCCGCCATTTAAGCTCATCAAATCAACGCCAAGTTTCTTGGGTTGCACCGAAACAATATTTGGTGCTTGGGCTGCATCGGTATGCAAATACAAAGGGGTTGTATTGCCTCGTTTGAGCCGCCCTTCGAAAACATTACGAATACATTCTGCAACGGCACTAAGATGTTGAATAGCACCGACTTCATTGTTCACAAAAATCAGACTAACCAGTACGACATCGTCGTCGAGCATCGATTCAAGAGCTGCTAGGTCTACCGTACCCTGCTGCGAAACGGGTACAATGTCATGAGCGAATTGCTCAGCACATGCAAAAACCGAGGCATGTTCGGCAGCTGAAATAAGCAACTTCTTACCAGGGTGTTTAGCCATAACACCGCGAATTGCTAAGTTATTTGCTTCGGTTGCACCAGCCGTAAAAACCACTTCTG
>CAYXHO010000087.1:0-2746 GCA_964465215.1 uncultured Candidatus Saccharibacteria bacterium
CGAAGTTCTTCTCTGTAACAAGGTCATCGAATACAAGGTCTGTGAAGTGGAAACCGGTGTTAGAGCTACCTACTGATGTAGCTTTAACTGTTGGGTTCTTGTCACCAGATGCTCTGCGCTTAGGGTGATAGATTTCAAATTCGTTTTCATTCCATTTATACAGCGGAACGTGTTTCACGTTTCCTTGGTCGTCTCTGACCCAATTAAGCAACTCAGGCCACAAGATACGAACAATATCTGACTCTAAGATTTCTTTGATTAGTCGTGTTTGACGTTGAGCTAAGTCTGCTACGCCAGTGACATAGGCAAACGTACGAGTTGGGTCTTTGATGATAATCCAAGCTACGTAAATACCCATACATACTGACTTCTGGTGGTCACGAGGAACAAGGGTTAGCTGGTCTCTCGCTCTGTCTGGGTTAGACCAGAAAGCAAACATCTGTTGGTGTAAGTCACCAAAATACCTGTTTGGCATGACCGTTTGAGCAAAGGCGAATAAATCTGATTCACACTTTTCTCTAAGTTGTGATTGTTTGTCTAGTTTAGACATTGATACTTATATACGTTAAAGGCTTCCGAATCTAGGTGAGGATGTTGTTTAGGCATTATGTTGTGGCACGCCAGTTTATATCTGCACTGGCCGTAGCTGACCATGTTGTTAAATCATATGGATATGCAATAATATCAAAGCCTGTAGCGGTGATTGCCGAAGTTCGGAGCGCCATAGATTTGCCGCCGGGAGCTATTGCGCCAGAATTCGTAAGGGATATTTTCGGGGCCACAGGAAATCTCTTTGGAAACACTACCGATTTTATGGTGTTGGCATTTCCACTCGTCAGAGTAAATGATTCTGTCTTGCTGTTCCCGTATAGGCTCTCTGAATTTACTCCAACGCCATCATTAAATGCTAGGTGGGATGCGTCTATACCTTCAAAATAACACCGACCCATATCAATATCTAAACCAGTCAGGCCTCCGCTTATGACAATAGAATTAACCATCACATACGTTCCCAATCCGGCAGTCTCGTATTTAAAAGAAATCCCACCAATATACCCTTTGTTGTTATTTCCTCTTACCGCGATTCCTCCAGCGATTGTGACTGAGTTGTCAAAACAATCGCTAATTGTTCCACCGGATATATTGAAGTTCAGGTTGTCTGAATTTAAGCATACCCCAAAGGGTTTGGCCTGCATTACCGAGCCAATGTCAATCCTCGTGTTCTTTGTGGCTTGCAGCATAATCGACCCAGTAGTGTTACTCCCGGAGATTCCGCCACCAAAAATTGCATTACCGTAAACAACATTTGAATCGGCATACTCGGCAACTGTGGCTCCATTGATTGCCCCTCTGACAATCAGAGCATAGTTGTTATACAGGCCGCAGTTGATTGTGTTATTTGCAACTATACAGCGTTTTGGCCCAAGAGCTTCTGAACCAGATATTGTAGAGGATGTAACAAAGATGCCTCCCTCGCAACCTTCGATATTATTGCCGATAAACTCAATCTCAACACCTCCGTGCGTATCTAATGCATGCCCATTGTTTGCCGCCGTTGCTACTACTCCGCGCACAGTATTGCCATTCATTTTGCAGCGGTATGATCGGGGATCGCTTGTTTCGCTTGTACCGTTAAATCTGTCAAAGAACGCTCCGTAAGCATCCCCTCCACCAGACCCAGGAGAAACATCGCTCACGTAGTTGTTACAAAAACTCCCGTCATTTTGCGATACACCGCCAAGCGACGAATACCCTATTTTTGTGAATTCGTTATGGTCAACTTTTGTTTTATTGCAGTAAATTACATAAACCCCGTACGCGCCCCATTCCTTGATTTTGTTGTACATAACAACAGGGCCATTAACAAACGTCGGTGCAGATGGGTGATTATTTGTACCTGTGCAGTAAATAGCTACACCTGAAGCGTTATACGACGAGTTTCCCGCTCCTTTAATTTCTTCAGCACCGATAATACCGCCACCACTTGTAAAGGTGAACGCCGTGAAATGACTTGATGAGCAATTAAACTTAGCCCCAAACGCCCACAGCAATGTGTCAGCAGGGACGTTGACGCCAGATAACATCTTATACGTGTTCCCTGACGGGAACAAAACCGTCTTTCCTACGCTTGCTGTCAGGCAGGATTGGATAGCGGCAGTATCGTCTGTAACACCATCACCCACAGCTCCAAAGTCTTTGACAGACACAAATTCTTGTAGTTTAGAAGTGACTGTTCTGCTAACTGATCCTGTTGAGCCTTGCTGATACGTAGTGGTGCTTGCTAACGAAGCAGGGATAGTGTTATCTACAATAGCCTCATTGATAACAAACAACACCTCGTCACCAGCATCTAGGCCAGATGAGAATGTAACCGATGTTGAGCTTGTCTCTGTATAAGCTGTTGGGTGCTGCCTGACGCCATTGATATATACCGTTAGATTTCCGTTGCCGGGGCTGTAAGCTGGTGTAATGCCTGTAAACAGTGTTTGGCTATCCGTTGCTGTTGAAACCCAATTAAAAGCCCCATAATATGTGGCTGGCGTAGCTGTACCTAAAAACTGACCAAGCGTTACTGGCTCAGTGACAGACGCTGCTGTTGGAAGATTGTAGATACGATTTGAGTTCATATCTATATCAGCTTCCATTTGGTTAGGCTGGTCGCCTACCCTTGAAAGCGTATCGTCAATAGCCTCCTGAATATCAGAGAAATTCTGATTCAGTTGGCTTTGAACCTCAAACCCAGAAG
>CAYXHO010000088.1:0-2723 GCA_964465215.1 uncultured Candidatus Saccharibacteria bacterium
TGCCCGTAAAAAGAGTCGTTGGATCATTGTCCGGTATGAGCTTGGCACGAGGAATAATGATATGACCATTATCTTTACAGTAATCGAGATAGGCTTTACGGATGGCTTGTGCGTTCATGCCGATATTATAACAGAGGTGGCCTTGTGTGACCACCTCTGCGTTGACGGTATATCGTCTCTCTATTTGTTTGTTTTACAAACGTGGTGTCGGGCGAGTACTTCGCCCGCTCAGACCATTTATTATGAGCACAACTAGCAGTGCACCGATCAATGACCAAAACACTCCTCCCCATGACAACGTCCAGTAACTTTGTCGGTCACCGGTTATTACCATAGAAAGAAAACCACCAATAAATGCACCGACGATGCCAATCAAAACACTTCCCCAAAACCCTTCATCACGACCGGCTATCATTGCCGCAATCCACCCCACTAGTCCACCAACTAAAATGATTACAATGAGACTCATATTTTATTCCTCCCTCATATTTTTTTCTTGTAACTCTGCCAAACGACTACTGGCATCTGCAATGGTTGCTTGCAACGACTCTACCTCTTTGTCTGCCTTGTGGCGCATGGCATGAGCTTTTTCTTTAATTTCGTCTTTTGCCATATGAGCTTTGTTTTTGAGCGCAGTACGCATATCTTTTCCCGATTTCGGCGCAAACATTGATGCCATCCCCACGCCAGTCGCTACACCGACTGCAAAACTCACAGCTGACTTCTTTTTGATCATTTCTTCTGTTGTCATGTCCATATGTCTCTCCTTATTACAAACGCTTTATCCAACGACGTTTTTAAACGCTGGACGATTTTTTACCACCCTTACGCCCCGCTTCACTGGCACGTTTAGGGTTATTTTTGAAATTTCCTCCACTAGCTTTTCCACCCTTGCTCGCAATTGCTCGCTGTTTGTCTGCATCCATGGATGCAAACCCCCGGTTACTTGTGTTACCTTTTACCATGTTGCCTCCTTATCTTTACCTACCATCTACCACTGTAGAATAGCTCGCAAACGAACGATATGAACTAGTTCACAGACAACGCACTGTATTAGTAGGTATATAATAAACATATGATGCCACCTCCAGAACTCAAGGTATTGTCCAAGCTTCTGTACCATAAGCAACCACATCGTTTTCAGCGTGGCGACACCATTAGCAGCTCAGATAATTTTGAGCATTTCTGGCTTATAAAATCTGGCTACGTTAAACGATTTGAAATAATGAATGACGGGACTATCTGTGTTCAGATTTACTTTGGGCCTGGCGACGGTTTTTCACTGATTTATATATACGAGCTGTTATTCAACAAGCATGTATATACCGGACCCGAAACATATTATTACGAAGCAATCAACGACGTTGAAGCGTGGCAAATAAGTGGTGATGAACTTATATCTTTATGTAATGACACACCGGAACTCAACCGGGATCTTCTATCGTTGGCCGGAAACCACTTTCTATCTAACATCCAACTACTTGAGAACAAGGGTCTCCATGATGCTCACTCACAGGTTGCACATCAGCTGTTATTTTTAGCAAAACGCTTTGGTGTCCAGACCAAAGAAGGCATAAAAATAAGCATACCACTCACCCAACAAGATATTGCGGATGTCGTTGGCCTCACCCGAGAGTCGGTTTCAACAGCCATTCAAAAACTGAGACACGAAGGCTTAGTCACCGAAGGTAGAACGCTCGTTATTACCGATATGGACGCTTTACATCAAACCGTTTTCGAGAACTAATGCGAAGCATTTAACATACGAACAATGCGTCCCCTGCTAAGCTACTAATGTAAGTAGGGAGGTACTTATGGGACGAACAATAAATCGAAGTGACCGCTTGCGATTCATTGAAGAAATGGACCGCAAATGGTACCGCAAATATCGCCGCAAGAACAGCTGGCGTGGATGGGATGAAATTATCGAACATCCCCATGGACTGGGTAGGCCGAGCACTCTCTAGATGACTTTTGGCACTAACCCAAAGTAGCCGCTCGCAATGAGCGGCTACTACTATTTTACTACAGCACTCCTCCGCCAAGAACCGTGTTACCTTCGTAGATTACAACTGATTGACCGGGCGTTGCCGCGCGCACTTCATCACTAAGATGTAACACACAAGCATCAACAGAAAGATTAACTGTTGCTGCCACCAATGGTGCTCGATGGCGTGTTCGAACTTGAACATTCTTGCCAGATTGTGGCGCACCGTTAATCCAGTGTAGGTCTCGCGGTTTTAAAGTGTTGGTCCACAAATTTGTATCATTCAATTGAGTCGTAACAATAACTTTATTAGCCCGCATATCCTTGCCAACTACGTAGTACGGCAGTCCACCACCAACGTTTAATCCATGACGTTGCCCTAGAGTATAAAATATTGCACCTTCATGTCGCCCCAGTACTATGCCTTTTTCGTCAACAATATCACCCGGTTTTTGCGGGCCAAGCTCGTGCAGTAAAAAGTCTTTAATGCCAACTTTGCCCACAAAACATATGCCCATGCTCTCTTTTTTCTGAGCAGTCACCAGCCCAAACTCTTTAGCAAGTTTTCGTACTTCTGGCTTTGTATATTCTCCGAGCGGAAACATGGTGTGCCTGAGTGCCTCTTCGGTCACACGGTATAGAAAATAGGTTTGGTCTTTGTTATCGTCTTTGGCGCGCATGAGCTTACCATCTTTAACCCGTGCATAATGACCGGTTGCAATGTACTCAGCACCAT
>CAYXHO010000089.1:0-2719 GCA_964465215.1 uncultured Candidatus Saccharibacteria bacterium
AGATCGCCAGTAGCGAGCTTACAGTCTATAAGTTGCTTGTGCTATACTGAATGTAACGTATGAAAAAACCCGCAGCACGGTTTATTATTAGATGGTTTGTCAGTAGTCTTGGTTTGTGGATTGCTGCAGCACTACTTGGTAGTGGCATTACTTATAACGAACGCTTTAGAGTCATTATTGTTTCTGGCCTACTACTGGCGCTCGTTAATACCATAATAAAACCGATAGTTATTTTGCTTTCGTTGCCAGCTATTTTGTTTAGCCTCGGATTATTTATGATTGTTATTAACGGACTGATGGTTCTGATTGTGAGCAAGTTGTATTCAGCCTTGCACGTCACTAACTTCGGTGCCGCTATGCTGGCTGGAATGGTGATCGGTTTGGTGAATTATCTGGTAACTACTATACTAGAAGAACGATGAACATCTTTAACTACATCACCATTGTGACGACCATTTTGGTCACTATTCTTATTTTGTTACAAACCCGGGGCGCAAGTCTGGGCGCAGGTCTCGGTGGGGGCGGCGAAGTCAACACAGTCAGACGCGGTTCAGACAAGACTATTCACCAAATTACCATTTTGCTGGTAATCATTTTTGGTGTGTCGTTAGTGCTCGGTATTTTAACCTGAAAAGGCTATAGGGTAGGGCATGTCCGTTATTGATCGCACAACTAAGCTCCGCTGGCGACGTCGATTTCGAAGAAGCAAACGTCAAGTAGAAGATCTTGGCGCACAAGCCGAGCAGAATATCGAACAACACTTCTTTAAGCGGCTTAGTAGACTTACCAAAGTTCGTCGTTTCATTGCCGCTTGGACAATGCTTTTCATTTTGCTTATTGGTGCGGTGTTATACCAAACGCGCATGTTGGGTAATTATTATTTGCAACCAGCTCCAGCGGCTGGGGGAATATATACCGAAGGTATTTTAGGAAGTTTTACCAACGCTAATCCTATCTATGCAGCAACAAGTGTCGATAATAGTGTGGCCCGATTAGTCTTTGCTGGTTTGTTTAAATACGACCAGAATAATCAGCTGGTTGCCGATCTTGCCAAAAGTATTGTAGTTGATGCTCGTGGTACCACCTACACCGTAGTACTGAAAGATGGGTTACTGTGGCATGACGGTATGCCGCTGACGGCTGACGATGTGGTGTATACCTATTCGATCATCCAAACGCCAGATGCAAAGTCACCATTGTTCACGAGTTGGACAGGTATTAAAGTTCAAAAGATCGACGCCAAGACAATTACATTTACCTTGCCAAGTTTACTCACGGCATTCCCGCATTCATTAACTACAGGGCTATTGCCCAAACACATCTTAGGCAATATTCCAGCAGCACAGTTACGTTCAATTGCATTTAATACATCTCACCCTATTGGATCTGGGCCATTTACTTTTGACGATGTTGACGCGTTAACAGCCAACACTGATCAGCGAGAACAGCGTATTAGTTTTAGTCGTAATCAAAATTATGTTGGAGGAGCTGCAGCTATCGACACATTAATCATTCGTACCTTTGGCACGACTGAACGGCTTGAACAAGCCTTTAAAGCGCGTGAGGTAAATGCAGCAGCAGGTTTAGTGCGGGTAGGCGACGATATTCGCGATGACTTATCGGTACGAGAATTCAACATTCCGCTCAGTAGTGAGGTGCTGGTATTCTTTAAATCTTCGTCTCCCTATTTTGGTGACGCCAATGTGCGTCGGGCGTTTAGTTATGCTACCGACACCACTCAAGTGATTAGCGGTATCGGTCAACCGGTATCGCCGGTGAGTGGTCCATTGCTTCGTGGTCAGATTGGTTATGATCCTGCTATTCGTCAAAATACCAACAACCCACAGTTAGCTGCGCAATTACTAGACCAAGCTGGCTGGACTGTTGGGGCTAATGGTCGACGCAGTAAAGGTGGTCAAGCACTGCTATTTACCCTCACCACTCAGAACAATAGTGTCTATAATAATGTAGCTCAAATTTTGAAGCGGCAGTGGGAAGCGGTCGGTGCACAGGTAGATATTTTGGCACTCGATGATGAAGAATTTCAGTTGGAGTTGTCTCGAAACCGTAACTATGATGCCCTGCTGTACGGCATCGCTATTGGCGCCGATCCAGACGTGTTTGCCTATTGGCATAGTAGTCAAGCTGACTCACGCTCAGGTAGTAGGCTGAACTTTTCGGAATATAAATCAACCGTCGCCGACAAGAGTCTAGAGGGCGGCCGTACCCGCACTGAAGACGCTGTGCGTGCTAGCAAATATAAGCCATTCCTAACCGCCTGGCGTGATGACGCACCGGCTATTGCTTTGTATCAGCCACGTTATCTATATGTTGCACGCGAGCCTTTGTTTGGCTTTTCGCCATCACTGATTAATAGTGGTGTTGATCGATTTAACAGCGTGACCGACTGGAAGATCCGCCAAACTCGTCAAGCGATTAAGTAACTCATCTTGGTGCCGCGAAGAGGACTTGAACCTCCACGGGGTTGCCCCCACTAACTCCTGAAGCTAGCGCGTCTACCAATTCCGCCATCGCGGCACAAAAACAAGCTACGTATCTGGGTTATTCTAATCTATACAGTCGGTAATTTCAAGGAGTCAAGCTGTGTGCAGATATGGTATTATTGACCCTAGGAAACGATTACGCTTAAGTACTGTAACAAGAGAGGGTTCATGAATAAGGTTGCACATTATCTTCAAGAGCATTTACGTGGTGAAGT
>CAYXHO010000090.1:0-2676 GCA_964465215.1 uncultured Candidatus Saccharibacteria bacterium
GCAGAGGCCTGAAGAGCCTTGTGTCCCCAGTTCGAGTCTGGGAGGAGCCACCAAACCATGACAAGAAAAGTCCGAGAAATTATTTCGGGCTTTTATTATTTACCAGGGTTAAGTGACAGTGGTGCTATTATGAGACACATGGAACTGCTGACAGCACGTGTTTGTGATGAATATGACAGCCCAGACTTGGCGGTGTTGGTAACTGGTTTTCGTGGTGAGAGTGCTCAGTTGGCAGAAGCGGCTCAAACACTGCGCATGTTTGGGCACAATACCATTACTTATTCATTTGCTGAAGATGTCTTTTTAGCTGGCGATTCTGATCTATTATCGCAAGCAGTGAATGAATGCGTAGAAGATGTACGCAGTCGCTTACAACCCGAATTACTCCCGAAAGACAAGACTATGCCTTTTCAGCAAGGACAATATGATCAAATATTACCAGTCGGCGTAAGTACGGGTGCATTGTTTGCACTGGCATTACAGCGGCAATATGGCATAAGTCAAGGTGGAATAGTGCAGCCAGGCATTTATGGCGCAGCAGGTGCTAATACGGCACACAGTATTTTTCATAATCCGTCGCTTTTGCCACTCCGTCGTGCGTTTCAGCAGCGTAAAGTGACCGAACAAGATCTGACTCAGCGATGGGCGGTGCTTCATGAAGTGCCACAAGATGGATTTGTACTCTCTCTTGGAGTATTCGACCATATTATTCACTACCGCGACATGCAACAGCGTATTGCCGCTTGGCGATCAAAGGGAACGCCCATATTGCAACGTGTCTTGCTGGCTACGCATAGTGGTACGATTGATTGGTTTAATCACCACATGGCAGACCTCATTCATTTACATGATCGTTTACGAGAAGCGCAAGCGGGCTTAGACCTACCGCATTTTGAATAAGTAGCAAACCATGCTTTAATAGTATTTATGATTATGCATCAAAACGGTTCAACCAAGACCAAGCGATTGCCCTAGAGCCGCGCGGTTTACTGTTGCATGAGTTTCAAGATTCCGCCGGCCGGGATCTTTTTATTTCCGCTGAAAAGATTCAATCGAGGGCATAAGGAAGTTCGCTTAACTATATACAGTAAAGGAAAACGTATGTCAGAAATATATATCCCCCCATACCCGCGTGAAAGTTTTGTCGTTATTGAGCAGACTGCTGCACAAGCTGTAGATGAAACACTCGTTAAAATGCTACGGTTGTCTTCAATGGTCGACATCCAGGGGCAAAAACTCATTACTGAAGACCCGCTTACCATAAATGCGGTAACCGGCAAACACGAAGCAAAAACAGCACCATTAGGTTGTCATCTTGCTCCCCTCGGACTCAATATGGTTCGCATGGCAACCAGCTTGCACATGAGACGTCTCGGTAGTGCGCGACCAAACAGCCTTCCAGACCAAGTTCCCATCTTGTGTTTATATGAGCAGCTGTTTGATCGCTATATCGACGTACCGGTCTTACCAGAACTTGGTTTTGAGCTGCGGAATGCCTAAGTTATGGTCGCTTGCCACTAACAATTGCCTTGAAAAAAGCAAAGGTGTTGAGCAAGCGACCATTTTACGGTATAATCTTAATCTGTTATGCGGGTCTAGCTCAGTTGTTTAGAGCGCGTCCTTGCCAAGGACGAGGCCACGGGTTAGAGTCCCGTGACCCGCACCAATATTTTGCGATATGACCTCAATAATATGGGGTCATTTTTTCTCATGATAAACTATTCTCATGAATGGAGTGGAGTTATTTATATTTGGGGTGGCTGGTTTCGTCACTTCAATTTTAAGCGGTATTACGGGTGGGGGTGGTGGATTTATAATGACGCCACTTGGTATATTCTTTGGTTTAAGCCCTGCTCAAGCGGTCTCGACGGGAAAATTCAGTGGATTATCTGTTACTATTGGCTCTTTATTTGGCATGAGAAAAGCTCATGGTAGGGTTTCAAAAAATAGAATAATTCCTGTAATGGTGCTTGCTTTCTTGGTGGGATTAATTGTACCTTTTGTTATTAAAACGCTTGATAACGATGTATATATGGTTGCTTTAGGAATAATCTTTATACTCATGATTCCGATAATGATAATTAAAAAAGTAGGTATTGTACCACGCAAACCAGACCTGAAAAGAAGGATACTGGGCGGTGGGCAACTGACTCTTGCGTTACTTCTTCAGGGAGTTTTTAGTGGTGGGCTGGGTACTCTTGTTAATGTTGCGTTGATGAGTATGATGGGCATGACAGCATTAGAAGCAAATATTACGAAACGTTGGTCACAATTAATCTTAAACATAACAATTATAGTTGGTGTTATTGGGGCTGGCCTTATAGTATGGCAAGTTATGCTGGTCGGAATATTTTCAACTTTTTTTGGTAGTATTCTAGGTGGCAGAATGGCCGTTAATAAAGGTGACGAATTTATAATGAAAGTAATGGTTGCGCTAATGTTTATTTCTGGGGTGGCACTAATAGTTGGAGCTTAGTTATTCCATATATGTACTGCATAATTTCTATCTGGAGATTAGAACGAACTTTCCTTCACTATATTTAGCAACTCTTTATGGTCATTCTTTCAAAGAGGCGTTACAATGTATAACTGTTATATAAAATAAGAGAAGGAATAACGTTATGGCCACAGGTTACTGCGTAAAATGTAAAGAAAAAGGTGTTGAATTGACTGATG
>CAYXHO010000091.1:0-1375 GCA_964465215.1 uncultured Candidatus Saccharibacteria bacterium
ACTAATGTTCAGTCCTGCGCCAGAACCGCCCTTAAAGATCATTCCTTCTTCTTTGTACCAGTTCAAGATAGATGGCATTGTGTCTTCTACTGCCAGAATAAAGCATGCACTAGCTTGCTGAGCACGACCTTTAGCACCGATGTTAAACCAAACTGGAGAATTAAAAGCCGCCCGCTGTGTAGCCAAAACATACTTCAATTCTTCACGATAGTCATCGGCTTCGTCGTCACTTTCAAAATACCCTTCCTTTAGACCTTCTCGAGTAACGGTGTCTGCCACTCGATCAATCAGATCACGAAGTGAGGATTCGCGTTCTTTTGTCCCTGGAGTTCCACTGAAATACTTCTGGGCAACAATATTAATTGCATTCAGTGACCAACCTTCTGGAAACTCAACATCTTTCTGTTCAAAAACCGGTTTACCGGTCATCGGATTCATAATAATTGAATCTGTCTTAAACCACGCTAAGCTATCATAAGCTTTTGTGTTTGGCTGCGTAAACATTCGTCGCTGCCCCAATATTGCTGTTTGTCCCATACTCTACCCTCACTTTGTTATGGTTATTTGTAGTTTTTATTTAGAGTTCTCGCCCGTGCATGTCCCTCAATGCACGATACGTATTGCTCCCCTCCAGCCTTTTGGCAGGATTTCATTATCGCACACAAAAAGTGCCGGAAGGGAGCCGTCAAATTTACCACGTGCTTGTGGCAATCACTCGCAAACTGCTATTTACGATGCTTTGACAGATTTTGATGTACGGTTACGAATTTGAGATAACTCTTTTTCGAAACCGGCTATGTCGGTAAAACGGCGATACACGCTGGCAAAACGCACATAAGCAACTTCATCGAGCTCTGCAAGCTTATCCATGACGAGCTGCCCGATACGAGCACTGGATACTTCTTGCTCACCGCAAGCATACAGCTCATCCTCAACCTGAGACACAAACTTTTCAAGCTGTACGCTACCTATCGAAGTTTTTTCGCAGGCACGATACAACCCAGCCAACAATTTATCCCGACTAAAAAGCTCCCGCGAACCATTGTTTTTCACAACAACTAGTTGGGGACGCTCTATTCGTTCATAAGTTGTAAAGCGATACTGACACTTTTGACACACGCGGCGTCGGCGAATCGCTTCGCCTTCTGCGACGTCTCGAGATTCTATTACCTTAGTATCTGTAGCTTGGCATTGACTGCACTTCATATCACTCCCTTTACCTCAATGTACTATACCGCTCCGTAAACTACATATAGCGTATATGCTTATGATGGTAACGCTATCCATAGCGTTTTGCAAGCATACTAACGCTGTAATATTGATTACATATTACGACAGTCTACTCCTTATTTTCAGGTTCTTCTGCTTGCTTTTC
>CAYXHO010000091.1:1385-2673 GCA_964465215.1 uncultured Candidatus Saccharibacteria bacterium
AATGACGGCTTTTCTAATTCGTCGTCGTCTACCACACCATATTCATTATGAGTCGTCGTGTCGTCGTGGTCGACTGACCATATGTTCGGTGAATGCTGTTCGGCGTTAATATCAATTGATGCCTCACTGTCTTCTGCGCGCTCAAGATTCATATCAATTGATTGCACATCGTGCATGGCGTGTGATTCAGGATTCTCATCTATATCGTTTGCTAGTTGCTCGTTCACTGCGTCAGCTGTAATGCTGTCAGCTACAACTTGTGGTGTCCGTTTTGCAAAGTACGTCGCGTCAAATCCTGTCGCCACTACAGTAATAATGATTTCTCCTTCTAATTCAGGATTGATAGTTGCACCAAAGATAATATTAGCGTCAGGATCTGCTGCGGCAGTGATAGTTTCAGCAGCTGTATTGATCTCGTGCATTGAAATGTCATTGCCACCGATAATGTTAAAGAGTACGCCGCGTGCTCCATCTATAGAAACCTCAAGGAGTGGAGACTCGATAGCTTGCTGAGCAGCTTGAACAGCACGGTTTTCACCACTAGCTCGACCAATACCCATCAATGCTGATCCGGCATTACTCATAACCGCTTTCACATCGGCAAAGTCGAGGTTTATAAGGCCATGTACGGTGATTAAATCGGATATGCCCTGTACACCCTGACGCAATACGTCATCAGCCACTTTGAACGCTTCCATGAGTGGAGTCTGACGATCAATTGTCTGCAATAATCGGTCATTAGGAATAATTATAAGCGTATCGACAGCATCACGAAGATTCTCGATAGCTGCATCTGCATTCCGGCGTCGCTTTTCGCCCTCGAAAGCAAATGGTTTTGTGGCAAATCCAACGACCAAACTTCCTTCATCTTTAGCCGCCTGCGCCACAACATGACCTGCCCCACTACCTGTACCACCACCGGCACCGATAGTGACAAACACCATGTCTGCACCCTTCAAGGCTGCCTTGATTTCATCAACTGATTCTTCAGCTGCTTGTTCACCAACACTAGGGTCAGCACCAGCGCCCAAACCACGAGTTGTGTCTTTGCCAATATGAATTTTGGTACCTGCTTTTGAGTAATGTAAGGCCTGAGAATCGGTATTAACAGCAACGAACTCTACACCGTCAACACCAGCATCAATCATTCTATTAATAGCTGCGCCGCCGGCACCGCCGACGCCAACAACTTTGATTCGGGCAAATGTTTCTATAGCTGGAGCAACTTGTGGCATATGTTCTAACCTTTTACACTCTATTGAATACAATCTTCAGTATACTGCATAGC
>CAYXHO010000092.1:0-2668 GCA_964465215.1 uncultured Candidatus Saccharibacteria bacterium
TCCGAAGTAACACGGCGGATATACTTACCAGATGCGGGACCAGCCAGTACACCCCAACCCGATCCTTCTTTCTTGTAAGCAACTTTTTTGCCAACACCTTTAGAAATCATTTTTCATTCCTTATATTAGCCATTACAGGCAAATTGTTTATGTAACTTAGCTCTAGCCTCCTCAATAGCAAGCCGAGCTTCTTCCAGGGTTGAGAATGTGCCAACTTGGACGGTAACCCCGTTGGCAGCGACTCTCGCTTCAAATCTTCCCCCACGCACAGCCCTTACACCCTTTACTCCTGTCTTATTGGACTTGGGTGTACTAGAATTATGAACATTTTGGTTCATGTTGGCAGGTCTTAAATTCTCAATAAAGTTGTTAGATCTATTCCGGTCTTTGTGGTCTGCAAAGAACGGCAGATAACCATGATGTAAAGCAAAGATAATCCTGTGAGCAAGATATGACTTTTTGTGAACAATAATACCAATATAACCATCTTTGCGGAGGTAACCAGCCTCCTTCCCGGCTATCACATGTGGTGATCTAGTGTTTTTCCAGAATAACTTACCATCTGCGTAAAAGAATTCTTTCCTGAACATCTCAATTTCGTTGTCAATCATAATACCTCCGATCACTGAATCATTAATATTACCATTGATTTTTCAAAAGTCAATACACCTCTGCGGTGACAGGGATTAAGACGGGAACAATGATTTTCCCGCCTGAAATTCTAGTACCTGCAATCTGAGGGGTTGATAAAATATGCACAGGTGTACCAGCTTCAAACAATGTAGTACCCTTTGCAAAATGATCCCGAATTAATTCAGCACGTTGAATAGCATCTGTTGTCCCTTTTCCAATAAGATCAACAACAAATACTTGAAATTCACCTTGCTCTCTGTGATATCCAGTACCGAAAACAGGATCATCTGGCCTCTGGATCACAAATTGACATCTCTGATACATAGTGTCAGGAGGTGTAAAATTAACACCTTCATACCCTGTTGGTAGATTTACTGTCATTGAAGATAAATGCTTTTCACATGCTCTTTTGATATTTACAATTTCAGCCATTTAAAAAATCCTTAAATTGAATTTTGTAGATCTTCATTAGAGCAAGTTCTGTTGGAGCAATCATCCCAAATGGAGCTTGTTTAGATTGCTTACCGTTCTCAATATTCTCAGCATATGGAGTTTCATTAGCAACCAGAATTGAATCACCCAATTTGAATTGTTGCATTACTTCTTGGAGTTTCATTCTTAATTCTGATCCATCAGCATCTCTTGCTTCAGAGTCAAATAGACCGTCAATTGCATTCAATTCAAAATACCAGTTTGCCATAAGCATACCAGCTTTAATATCCCAACCTTCTTCAAGATACCGATTTAGATAGAAATCATAATAGAGGCCAACGTCACCAACAGGAGTGTTCTCGACTAGAGCATCAGCCGTACCTACCATTACTTGTTTTACACCTTTGATAAAAGCATTTTTCACCAAGTTAACGTACTCATCGACTGATTTCTCATATTCTGTTGTGTCAATCTCTAACATATCACCTCACTGTCACAATCCTATATAAACAGACTTGGCCTGCGGCAAAATGTTTTTGGATTGACTCAATCTTATACTCTACTGAATCATAAATAATAGAGTCTTTTATGTCTGGGGTAAATAGTTGGTCACCAGCAATATAGAATTGAATTGCATCTTTTCCAATCAAGTCTGGAAAATACCACTGACTAGCCCTGATATGACGAGGGTAAGACATAACAGAATACTGTACAGAATTAGAGGAAACAAGTCCTGTGGCCGGATCGTAACTCTGTACTCCGACTTTTTTGTAATTAACACTAACACCATTTCTCTGAATAGCTTCTTTTGTTGCTCGTAAAAACTGATTACTTGCGTTACTCATGATAAACTACCTCAATAAGTAAAGTACCCTGTGGGTACAGTATCATAGCTAACAGAGGGTTGTTTTACGATATTGTTATCTAGATTAGAATCGTTTGATTGCATCTGAGAAACAGAGACTCCTCCAACCCAACCTTGGCAGTTCTGCAAGATGGGATTATTATTAGGGTCCTTGATATACATGATTAATGCTTGACGATAGGATTCTGCTGCAGAAGTACCTTTAATCGTAAAGATGTCAACCGTTTCGTTACCACGCTGGGAAAGGTGCATTAGAATAATTCTAGCAGCATCCATAGCGGAACGATTAATACTGTCGTAATTCTTTTCCAATAAATAGATATAAGTACTATCTGGAAGAATTGGAAAAGTAGGATCTGTGTCAGCGCATTCTACACGCACCTTTTGAATGTTGTTTAACATGTTATTCCTTTTCTTTCCTTAACTCACAAAATAATGAGCTAAGAAAAGCCCTCCGAAGAGGGCCTAGGATAGTCTTAACGCGATGCGTTTAACGCTATCAATTCGATGTAGTGCATTTCACTACTACTTGAGGACGAGCTAGCAAGTTCAGGAAGTTAGATTCAGATGCAATCTCAATCTTCTCACCCTTAGCATCGCTGTAAGTCCAAGCGTAGGTTTGTTCACCCAAGGTGTTCACCAGATCAAACTTATTAGCTGGACCGAAGAAGGTCTTGAAGCAGTCCATAGTGCCGGTAGGAACCATAACAGCTTCGTTAGCTGGGATATGACGGGAAC
>CAYXHO010000093.1:0-2637 GCA_964465215.1 uncultured Candidatus Saccharibacteria bacterium
CACCAAACTCAAACACCTCGTCGGCGTAGGAGCGGTAGTTCTTGAGGGTAATATCGTTTAACATCACTGGTATTATGCCACGTAACAGATTGTAAGGTTACTGCCTATGCTTTCTTGGCACTGTCCTCACTCGACTGGCGATGTAATATATCACCAGTCGGCTGCGGATGTGCCTCGAAATCCCAGGCAGCACCCATATTAACTTTTCAGGGGCATGATGACGTGTAGGTAATCTGACGCTTTGGCATCACTGAGGATACACGGTTCGAGTTTGCCGTTGAAAGCGATTTTGACCGAGTCTCCAGATAGCGTGCCAAGAGCATCGAGCATATAGCGAGAGTTCAGCGTGATGTCGCCACTGCCAGTCACTTCAGCTACTGCGCTTGCAGTGTTTTCGCCGAGCTGTGAAGCAATAGAACGAATACTGACCGTTTTATCATCACTATTAACATGCACCGTGATACTGCCGGCACTCTCGCGAGCAAACAAGCTAGATACTTTAGTGATATTTACAAAATCGGCGCGCTTCATAACCGCTTCTGTGCTAAATGTGGTAGGAATAAGTTTACGGTAATCTGGGTAATTTCCTTCAATAAGGCGCGTAACCAGCTCGACCTCGCCAACTTTAAAGAGCACTTGTTGGTCATCATGAGTAATCTCGACGTCTTCTTCTTTGTCGCCCAGTAGACGCAACAGATCTTGCAGAGCAGAGGCGGGAATGAGCAGGCTAATGTCTTCGCCCGTTTTCATAAGTTCTTTTTCGGCCAGGCGATAGCTGTCGGTTGCCGCCATATACAAACTATCCCCAGAGGTGTGCAGATATACTCCGGTTAGTATTGGGCGGGCTTCATCACTACTAGCTGCTACCAGCACTTGCTGTAAACCTTTTTTCAGAACACCAGATGGAATGTACCAAGTTTTTCCCTCAGTAATTGCCGGCATCACCGGAAATTCGTCGGCGGCAATTCCGTTAATGACCGAGTTATATTGGTCAGTGGTAATATGCAGTTTGTAATCGTCCAAGCTGAGTTCAATGACGCCGCTTGGAAGGCTGCTGACAAAATCTTGCATCAGGCGGGCAGGAACGGTAATACTTCCTTCTTCTGCAACTTTTGATCCGATGTAATGAGTGATGGCAATGTCTAGGTTAGTGGCGGCGATGGTCAGCCGAGTGCCAACGGTTTTTAAAACTACATTGGCGAGAATAGGGAGGGTACCTCTGGTATTGGCCACACGTGCGACATTGCCGAGTGCCTTACTAAGATTTTCCTGGGTTACCTGCAATTTCATGTTTTCCTCATTCCTTATTATGTATTAAATAGAATATGTAAAAGAAGTTTTTATAGTAGGGTGTGTGGAAGATGGGTATAAATAAGCAGCAACAGATAGAAATGTACCAAAAATCGCTGTGTATAGCCCGCGTACAAACGGTGCACAATAGCTAAACGTTACCCACATGCTGCGTACAAATAGTGTGCAAAAACCAGCTTGGTGGATAAGCTCCTTGCTTAGGCCCAGGCTTGTACGCAGACCCTCCACAAGCTCTCCACAGTACGATTGCATACTTTTGACATTACGCATATAACCGGTCCTTTATCTCAGAAATGGCACTGCGAATCTCTGGGTCAAAAGAAGACTCTTTTTCAATCTTCTCAACCGAATGAATTGCTGTAGTGTGATCCTTGCGGCCTAGTTCTCGGGCAATCTTTGGAAAGCTCAGGTGTAGCTCGCTGCGAAGCATATACATAGCAATTTGGCGGGGTACGACGATGTCCTTGTCACGTTTGGGTCCGAGGATGTCGTCGACACTCACTTGGAAATGTTTGGCGGTACGCTCGACAATTTGTTTGGCCGACAAATGTTTAGGGCGTGATTTGGCAGTACCGAGCAAACCAGTGGCAGTTTGCAGGTCGGGTACCAAGCCGCGCATTTCACAAAAAGCGAGCAGCTGATTAAGTGCGCCCTCGAGCTCACGGATGTTGGTCTGGACGTGGTTGGCCAGGTAATCTACGACGTCGGGCGGCAAGGTGATGCCATGGGTTTCGGCTTTGGTTTGGATAATGGCACTGCGCGTTTCGAAGTCGGGTATTTGCATGTCGATGCTCATCCCCCAGTTAAATCGGCTACGCAGACGCTCTTCCAGGGTTGGAATATCTTTTGGTGGCTTATCGCTACTAATAATGATCTGCTTATTAGCTTGGTGGAGGGCATTGAAGGTATGGAAGAATTCTTCCTGAGTTTTTTCTTTGCCGGCAATAAACTGCATGTCGTCCACGATGAGCACATCGGCGCTACGGTAGTAGCCGGCGAAGTCGGTGTTTTTCTTAAAACGAATGGCATCCAGAAATTCCTGGACAAACTGTTCTGAAGATATATAGACAATATGAGCTGCCGGGTTTTTGGCTAAGATGGCGTTTCCGACGGCTTGGATGAGGTGAGTCTTACCAATCCCGACACCACCATACACAAACAACGGGTTATATTTTTTACCTGGTTCGGCAGCGATAGCCTGGCAGGCGGCGTAGGCTAGCTCATTACCGGAGCCAACAATAAAGTTGTCAAAGGTGTAGCGCTCGTTGAGGCCTTGGCGGTAGGAGTGGCGAACACTGGAAGAGGCGACAGGTGCTGGAGTGGCCA
>CAYXHO010000094.1:0-1176 GCA_964465215.1 uncultured Candidatus Saccharibacteria bacterium
GTATTGCCAGAAATAATATTTCTACTGGCTTCTGTTTCACCGCCTATAACCGTGCCGTCTTGATTACCCGAAATAGTTATACCTACCAAATTAGGTACAGCTACCTCACCAGTCCAGTCTGTTCCTATCAGGTTACCCTCAATTCTTGTGCCAGGGCAATTATCTGGTGCTATTCCATGGCTTGCATTACCAGATATTACATTTACTGCACCCACTACCGTACCTCCGACCAGTACGTCCATACAATCATCAATTGACAAACCTCCTGATGGATCGGTGGTTGCGTTTGGCATTGCCGTACTTCCAGTAGCATCAACGCCAATATAGTTACCTTGTATTATCCAATCAGATCCTGGATATATGCCCGAACTTTCGTTACCGCTAATCAAGTTACGATCACTAGGATTCGTGCCCCCCACTCGAGTACCTGCTACACCGTCGCCCATTCCAACGTCAGTAGATATTCCAGCCCAGTCGTTCCCTTTGTCGCTAAGTCCGTCAGGACTGGTGCCAATATAGTTGCCCTCTATCACAAGGTCGGCAGCTTCGATAAAGATTCCGGTCCCGTTGCTATTTGGGAATTGTCCGATCACTAAACCCTTCACGGTACTTCCGTGCGCTCCAGAAGTTAGTCCAGTAAAGTGTAATCCCGTTACGTTTCCCACCCCACTTCCATCTAACTCAATCAACAGTATCCCATTGAGCGGATTAGGGGCAACGGCTGTGTTTGATTGTGATCCTGGTTGAGTGTAACCATTTATGGTTACCGTATCGGTTATTTCTGGTAGTGCACTAGCAGGTTGAATGGTGTACCCATTCTGCCCAGCATTGGTAAAGTCAGCGGTACCGGTAATATTGAATTTAATCGTCTGAGTACCGGCAGTGGCGTTGGATTCGGCAATGGCAGCTCGGAGAGTACAGTTGCCAGAACCGTCGTCACAGATATTGTCTCCAATGTTCGTATCGGGAGCATCGCCAGTACTATCCACCGTGATGCCATTGGCAAAGTTATTGTCGGCGGCGTAGACGGGATGGTGGAGGTGGGTGGTGAGAGCAAACAGTGAAGTGAGTACTGCAAACAGCACTCCAAAAGCTATTATTTTGCCAGCATGTTTCTGTTTATTCCTCATGAATTTTACTACTATTTTAACTTAATTTAAGCATAACAAGTAATTA
>CAYXHO010000094.1:1276-2634 GCA_964465215.1 uncultured Candidatus Saccharibacteria bacterium
AATGTCTGCTTTTTCTGGAGAGAACTTAACTGCGTTATCAAGAAGTGCCTGACATAAGAAAACCGACTCCTCGGGTTGCGCGTTCATACTAAAAGTGCTAGGAATATCCGACCGAACATAAAGTTGTTTTGCAGCAATACGATCGTGTAGGTTTTGTTGCGCGGTTTGAAAAGCATGCATCAAAATTTGCGTAGGCGCAGCTTCATGTAAAACCGCAAATCGGCTAACAGCCGTAAGGCTGCCAACCAACGAGTGCAGTTGTGCTAGTCCATTAAAGTACGTTTTTGCCGCCGGAATAGCACGGAACTCGTCACTTTGTTTTTGCAAATCCACCTCATACCGACCGAGTGAACTCGCCACCGTTCCAATCAAATCGGCTTTCTGCTTATTCAGAGCTCGTTCGGTCGACAGCAACGACTGGCGGCTGGCTGATAACGATTTGGCACGGTAATAATAGTACCGCACCACAACAAGCAAGCTTGCCGACAAACCAAAGAAAACCAAATGATTAATGTATTGATATTCGGCATTCTGGTATTGTCCGGTAACTTGCAAATATACATCGACTCCAGCCACAACTACCGCCACGATCACCAACGGTAGCCACGTTTGTTTCGCACGTAAACTTTTCAATAACGAAACCGTTTCATCCTTTTGATCTTGCGGTGTAGCAAATACCGCCTGGGCGTCATTCTCAATCTGGGCTGTATAGCTACTAAGCTTGTTTAGGTTCACGGCAAGACTTGTTTGAACTGACTCAGCCAAAGTATGTTGTGAGCCGAGCAGTTCAAGCGCTGACTTCATGATAGCTACGGGGGTATTCAAATAGTGTGTCGTTATCGACAAAAAGTCAGTGGCATTTTGTGATGTTCGCTGATACCTCAGCAATAATGCAGCCGCGAGTTGGCCTGCGCGCCGTTCGCGATACGCTTGAATGGCATATAGTAACGCAATGATCAGCAGTAACGAAATAAAGGTTGTACGAGTGTTCTGGGCCCAGGTCTTTCGACCCAGCACGCGATTTGGCCCCAATACACCACCCGCACTTGGTAGACCATCTTTTTTAAGTAGCGTAACTATAGCAGGTGGCAAGGTTTTAGGTGGATTTACGGTTGGCACAGGGTTATCCCCATTTACCGTGATTGTCTTGACGCAATCTTGAACAACAGAGCTTGTGCCCGCCAGGGTTACCACCTTTGCCACGGCCTTAAAGGTACCGGAATTTTGATAAATATGCTCAAATGCTCCACTGACTGAAGTTGCGGTGGTACCGTCCCCAAAACTCATACTGTAATGCTTAAGTGACGTATTACTCACTGAGCCAATAGTGGTAAATGTCGTTTTGAGTGGTGAAACAC
>CAYXHO010000095.1:0-2556 GCA_964465215.1 uncultured Candidatus Saccharibacteria bacterium
TTACATCATCGTCCTCGGCGCCAACTTCCGCACCCCCAGCGGCCCAACCTGGTAAGCCTAAACTATGTTTTGTTCTAGCCACTGCGCAATGTGATCCAGTTCGAGATTGTCCACTGCAACATGTACTGCGAAGTCTTCAATCTCGCCTACCTGAACAGAAAAATGTTTGCCATTTACCTTTAGTAGGGTGAGGCCAGCCAATATTCCAGTGCGCTTATTGCCGTCATTGAATACATGGCCTTTAATTATGCCTCGTACAATAAAGGCAGACTTGTCATACATTGATTTATACAGCTCTTCGCCAAATACAACTTGCCGCTGTCCGGCAACGATCGACTCCAAAGCATTAAGATCGCGCAAGCCCTGCATCCCACCCGACTGTTCGAGGGCCAGATTGTGAAGCGCAACAATCTGCTCAACGGTTAGGTAGATCACCGGTCTGCCAAATGCTTAAAATCTTGTTCGTGGTCACGTAGTATTTGACGAGCAGTGTGAATGACGTCAACATCGTCTTGGGAGGTTGGTTGGACCTTTCGAACGGTAATCTCAACTTCATCTCCAATGGAAATATTATTCCTCTTCATTTCTTTTGAAGGAATGGTGACCCCGCCGCTTGAGCCGATCTTAATAATTTTTTGGGTACTTTGAATCATAAGAACATTATAACATTATTATAATAATGTCCAAGCCATTCCCTAGGCATAAGTCGTACAAGCAGGTAGAATAGGGGTATGAAAAACAATGCCGCTCTTGGCTATGCCTTATTGTTGGTTGTTGGTGATTTTTTGGTACTCCTGGGGGCTTTTAGCCTGGCGTATATATTGCGTGTAAAGATTGACGAACGGCCGCTCTTGCAGCAAATCACCGCTGCAGAGTACTTCCGGGCTATGTTTAGCGTCTTGCCTCTCTGGGTGCTGGTGCACGCTTTTATTGGCCTTTACTCGCAGCGCGTCTATGACCGCCGCTTTCAAGAACTCGGTCGCTTACTGGTTGGTTCGGCTCTAGGTATCTTGGTACTCATCGGCTACGACTTCGTATCTACCAGCAATCTTTTCCCTGCCCGCCTCGTGCCAGTCTACGGCTTGGCGCTCGGCTTTAGCTTTTTGGTTGTCTTCCGCACGCTAGCCCGCCTCTTCCGCCGCTTCTTATTTGCCTACGGCATCGGTGTCAGTAACGTACTCATCGTTGGCAATACCGCCAAGTCGGCTGAAGTAGCTGAAGCGATTGCCAACACCAAGACTACCGGCCAACATGTACTTGGCATTGTTGGGGGCAAGGCTAAAGGCTTTAAGCACTTCGCCAGTTTTACAGAAGCCGTAGAACGTGTCAGCCACCCCATTCACAGCATTATTCAAACCGAATTATTCAAAGACCAAGAGCACAACGACGAAGTACTCCGCTTTGCCCAAGTCAACCACGCCGCCTACCGTTTTGTGCCGGGCAATAGCAGCTTGTTTGTTGGCAATATGGAAGTAGAATTATTTGGTGGCAGCATCCCGATGATTGCTGTCCACCAGACCGCCCTGGTTGGCTGGGGTCGCATTGCCAAGCGCCTCTTCGACCTGGTTGGTTCATTCCTACTAATAATCATCACCAGCCCGATCATGCTGCTGACAGCTATCGCCGTGAAGCTCAGTGACCCAAGGGGGCCTGTATTCATGCGGGGCGTCCAACAGGAGCGCCTCACTCGCCATAACCGAATTTTTAAGGTGTACAAATTCCGCTCTCATTATGCTAAATACGATGGCAAAAAGGACGAAGAAGTCTTTGCCATGATCGGTAAACCTGAACTCATCAATGAATACCGTCGTAACGGCGATCGACTCGAACATGACTTCCGCGTCACGCCGGTTGGCCGCGTTATTCGCCGAACCCACATAGACGAATTACCGCAGCTCTTCAACATATTACGAGGCGAGATTAGCTTAGTTGGCCCCCGGGCGCTCATCCCAAATGAGCTCAACAAATACGAAAAGAAGCACACCATCCTCAGCGTCAAATCGGGCCTGACCGGCTTAGCCCAAGTTTCTGGCCTGCGGGACATTAGCTTCGAAGAACGCCGCAAGCTCGACACCTACTACGTACAAAATTGGAGTTTCTGGATGGACCTCACTATCCTCGTCAAAACGCTCAAGGCAGTGCTCCGTGGCTAACAAACAAGCCGCACCAAAGGTTGCCATTGTCCACGACTGGCTAGTCGGCGGCGGCGCCGAACGGGTGGTTGAACAACTACACAAACTCTATCCTGATGCACCCATTTATACCTCTTACTGCTCGCCTCAGTGGCGCGCTAAGCTCGATGGCAAAGTGATTACCGGCTTTTTGCAACATTGGCCATTTGGACCATTACGTAAATTTGTTGGAATCTTACGCATCTGGTGGTTTGGCCGGCTCGACCTCTCCGGATACGACGTCGTGATCAGCACAACCGGCAACGGCGAGGCTAAGGACATAAATGTGCCAGAGGGCACAACACATATTTGCTACTGTCACAGCCCAGTGCGTTTTTACTGGCGCGATTACCAAAAATACCTCGACCAGCCCGGCTTTGGACCG
>CAYXHO010000096.1:0-2528 GCA_964465215.1 uncultured Candidatus Saccharibacteria bacterium
GTTATGTTGCCACGCATCCAAAAATCACAAGTTTTAAACCGTTCTATTGTGTCTCGTCCAAAGCCCCTAAAACACAAGCGAACTATATTCAAAAAACACTAGTTTATAAATCTGCTATTATAGTACAAGGATAGCCTGCGTTTGAGAGCAGTTTCCTACGATTTAAATATTGCAAACACACCGTTCGAACGCTAATGAAGTGATAGTGATGCCTCGTTTGGTGTACTGATAGAAAGGATACCTCTATGGACCCAATTTCCATTGTACTTGCAGTGGTTGGTCTTGGTGTTGGCTTTGGAGCTAGCACAACCATTACAAAACGTAAACTTGGCAGCGCTCAAGACGCCGTCGAAAAAGAACTAAAAAAAGCTAAAAAAGAAGCTGAAAAGCGCATCAGTGACGCCCGAGAAGAGGCTGCTCGTGTGGCCGAAAATGCTCGCAAAGAAGAACAGTCTCGCCGCCGTGAAGCTAAAGAAATTGAGCAAAAGTTGCTAGATCGCCAAGAGTCATTAGACAAGAAATTGGATCAGCTCGATAAGCGAAGCGAAGCACTACGAAAAGCAGAAGACGAACTGGAAGATCTCAAAAATGAGATCCGTGAAATTCGTTCTAAGCAGCAAGAGAAGCTTGAAAAAGTTGCCAAACTGACCAAAGAAGATGCTGCCGACAAACTCATGAAGATGACCGAGCGTGACATCAAGAATGACCTCAAAGGTCTCGTTTCTAAACTACAAAAAGAAGCTCAAGAAAATGCCGAAGAGCAAGCTGCACTGATCATTACCACTGCTATGGAGCGCATGGCTAGCGAGGTCACTGCTGAGCGAACCGTTACAGCACTCAAGCTGACCGACGAAGAAATGAAGGGCCGTATTATCGGTAAAGAAGGCCGCAACATTCAAGCTTTGCAGCGCGCAACTGGTGTAGACATTATGGTGGACGACACTCCTGGTATGATCGTCTTAAGTTCATTCGACCCTGTCCGCCGCGAAGTAGCTCGGCAAACTATGGAGATGCTCATGAAGGATGGTCGCATTCATCCTGGCCGCATCGAAGAAGTGGTAGAAAAAGCGCAAAAGAATGTCCAAAAAGAAGTCGTTCGAGCTGGTGAAGACGCTGCTCGTGAAGTTGGGGTCATTGGAATTCCAAAAGAAATTCTACAATTACTCGGTGAGCTGAAGTTCCGTACCAGCTATGGTCAAAACGTACTGAAGCATTCAACCGAAATGGCTCACATAGCCGGCATCATCGCTGAAGAAGTTGGCGCCAATGTTCGTACCACCAAGTACGCCGCCTTAGTGCATGACTTGGGTAAAGCGTTGACACATAAAATTGAAGGCAAACACCACCATATTAGCGGTGAGATGCTGCGTAAATATGGTGCACCTGAAGAGGTAGCCTTAGCTGCCGAACAGCATCATGACGACGTTGAAGCTACAAGTGTAGAGGCAGTCATCGTCCGAGTGGTAGACGCCATTAGTGCTGCCCGACCTGGTGCTCGTAACATTAGTGCCGAGAACTTCGCTGAACGCATGCGCGAACTTGAAAACGTAGCAAATAGCTTTGACGGTATCGAGAAAAGCTACGCCATTAGTGCTGGTCGTGAAGTCCGTGTTTTTGTAAAACCTCAAAACATAGACGACCTTAGTGCTATCCGCTTGGCACGAGACATTGCCACCAAAATCGAAAGTAGTATGCAATATCCAGGCACTATCAAGGTTAATGTTATTCGAGAAACAAGGGCTATCGAATTCGCCAAATAAGCTCCTAGAGTGCTAATGGTATAAAAAATCTTGAACGTGTACTATAAGAAATAGAAAGTTTACGCATATGCCAAAATTTAGTATTCCACCCAAAGAAAACTTTACCGCTCAAACACTAGCTTCGATCGCAGTGTTACTCATCGTTGTCATTGTGGTCGCTATACTTGGTAAATTATTGGTGGCAGGTATCATTTTCTTGCTTGGTGTCATTTTTGGAATCGGTACGCAGGTTGTAAACACAGGGCCGTTAGACAAAGAAAAGTAGTTGGCCTGTGACAACGACAGATAATGCGGGTGGTGCTCGTGGGGAATTGACCATAGCTCAATTGTTTCCAGGTGTCGAAGGGCAGGATGTCGAAAGTGCTCAGCGTGAAATGTTGCGGGTGCGCACCGAACAGGTCGATAAGCACCTTGGACGTTTAGGTATCTTCGGTTCTTATATTCCGCAGTATCACTCGTTGCCATTTATGGATATGTGGCGACACGTCGTTATTCGTCCGTATGAAGATCGTACATCGTTACCGCACATTACCGTTTGTGATGTGTTTGGCGAATGGGGAATAAGCTACGATTTTGTTGCAAACCCATCGGATGCAGCGTTCTCAAGAGTGAAGACATTATGGGATCGAATACCAACTAATGAAGATTTTAATGATAAACATAAAGGTGGGTTTATTTGGACTACACCCGAACAGGATGGCTCTAAATTGGCTAATTGTCGTAGTGGAAAGGGCTTTAAAGTACCTGAACCAGATGTTTCTGATTTTG